>JBELFK010000049.1:0-18898 GCA_042092935.1 Paracoccaceae bacterium
GTGCAGGCGGTAAATATTATCCGAAAATGCAAATGGCCGTGCCGTTCACACCGGCCACTGGTCGACGATTTTTGGTGAAACCCGAGTTTGCCGAAATCGCCCAGGCTGCCTTGGTTCAGGGGGCGGTTCAGTTCACGGAATCGCACAACCTGTCGTCGCTGCACATCACTTTTTGCACTAAAGCCGAAAGCGCGGCCGGGGCGCAGATCGGCCTGCTGCCCCGCAAAAGCCAGCAATTTCATTGGGTGAACAACGGCTATGCGGATTTTGACGCGTTCCTGTCCACGCTGTCGTCGCGCAAACGCAAGAACATCCGCAAAGAACGTGCACAGGCGCAGGGCTTCGGTGGGCGTATCCTCGCCTTGACCGGCGACGCTATTCAGCCCGAACACTGGGATGCCTTTTGGGTATTTTACCAAGACACAGGCATGCGCAAATGGGGCTCGCCCTATCTCACCCGCGCCTTCTTTGACATCGTTCAAAGCACCATGCGCGACGACGTCTTGCTTGTGCTTGCAGAGTTCGAGGGAAACATTGTCGCCGGTGCGCTGAATTTCATCGGCGCCGACACGGTCTATGGTCGCTATTGGGGGTGCACAATGCATATCCCCTGCCTTCATTTCGAGCTGTGCTACTATCAGGCCATCGACTTTGCCATTTCAAACGGATTGCGCTTGGTCGAGGCCGGGGCGCAAGGCACACACAAGCTGGCACGTGGCTACATGCCCGTTGAAACGCACTCATTGCACTGGTTCCCCGACGAGCGCTTTGGAAATGCCGTTGCCCATTATCTGACCGAAGAGGCCGAGGCGATTGACGAAGAGATCGAAGTGTTGACCAGCTATGGACCTTTCCGCAAAGATCGTATCGAGGAACAGGAGTGACCCATGCGCGGCGATATTCTTACCCAAGAAGACAGGGCAGAGCGGCTTCAACCCCTATTGGATAACGGTTGGGCCATGAGCGAAGACCGTGACCAAATCGAGAAAAAGTTCACCTTTGCCAATTTTCGCATCGCTTTCGGCTGGATGACTGTCGCGGGAATGGAAGCGGAAAAGATGAACCATCACCCCGACTGGACCAATGTTTGGAACAGGGTCTCGGTCAAGCTGACAACCTATAACAAAGGCGGTCTGACCGATCTCGACGTGCGTCTGGCCAAACGGATGGACAAACTCGCCGAACAGTTTTCGGACTAACGCAGGCGATCCCGCAGGGCCAAACCTTTGTAGATCGGTGGAAGGATCGCGCGGCGACGGTTGCCAAACGGCAGCCGCGACGGAACCCCCCGCAGGACCGACGGGATCGTACACTCCTGTCCAGACGCCAGCGCGGCCAGCAGTTTTCCCGCATAGGTGCCCATCGCAATTCCATTGCCGTGCCACCCAAACCCGGCGAAGGCATCGGGCATCTCGGGGATCGCTCCGATAAACGGCACGCGCTTGCGCGTCAGACACACCAGTCCGGTCCAGAACCAAGGTGTTTCAACGTGTCGCCACGCGGGGAACATCGCGCCGAAATCACGGCGGATCATGCGATGCATTTGCCGGTCCATCCTTGGTGTCGCAGAAATGCCTCCGCGCATTCCGAACATCATGCGATTGTCGGGGAGCAGTCGAAAGTAGTGCAAAAGGTTGCGCGTATCATAGACCATTTGCGACGACGTCCAGCCTTGGGATTGGAGTTCAGCATCGGTCAATTCACGCGTGACAATGATGTTCGACTGGACCGGAAGAAAGCGGCCTTTCAACCACTTTGGTATGTCGTCACGGCTGTAGCCATTGGTTGCAACAATCAGCTTTTTGGCGCGAACCTTTGCCGATTGCAGCGTCAATTCACAGCCTCCGGATGCGCGCTGAATGCCAAGCACCGGCGCCCTTGAATAGATGCGCGCACCCTGCCCCGCGGCTGCCTCGGCCAACCCCAGGACGTATTTTCTGGGGTGCAGCGCAAAGCCAACAGGGTCGGTGCGCCCGCCCAGAAGCGAGGCATTGCGCATCCCATGCGCGGCCAACTCCTGCGTCTCGATGAATTCAACCGTCTTGCCGGTCTGGCGATCGTTTTCGGCCTGCCGCTGCATGCGCCGATAGGCCTTGGCAGAATGCGCCAGTTGGGTTTCCCCGCGCGAATGGGTGTCCGCCGAAATCCCGTGTTTTGCGATCAACTCGGCGACAAACCCTACGGCAGCGATCTGCGCCTCATCCCACTCCTCAAGCGCCGACTGACCAAAACGCGAACGGATCGAGGCCTCTCCGGCCAACGCGCCCCCTTGGCAACAGAACCCTCCGCTGCGCCCGGATGCGCCCCACCCTGGCTGGTGCATATCAAAAACCGAAACGTCGACGCCCTGCTTCGCCAAATGCAACGCCGCCGACAGTCCGGTATATCCGGCCCCGATTATCGCCACATCGGTCGAAATATCCTGACGAGCCTGAGGCCAAGCAAGGTCCCGGCGCGGATAATCCGCAGCCCAGAAACACCCCTCAAGACTGGCGGCCTCATAGGCGCGATCCTCAAAAATCCGACTCATCTTGCCGCCCCAATTGGCCCCATGCACGTCCGCCAGCCTAAGGATGGCGCGATAAATCGTGAAGTATATGATTGATATAATTCGCCAAAAAGGCCCGCAAATGCCGGTCATTTGATCAAAATCCCCCCGCGACAAGGCGCAACCTGAGCCACGGAATTGTTGATCTCAACCAGGATCGGTTGCAGAGTAACCTTGAAATTGAACAGATGATCGACCATTGGGAACTGACCGTTTTGGACAATCTAGCGAAGACCTCGCCGCCAGCACATGAAGTGGCTTACCAAAAGTTGCGCGAACATATTCTGTTTGGCGACTTCCTTCCGGGGCAGGCGATTACCATTCAGGGACTGACCGCAACGCTGGATGCAGGCATGACCCCTGTGCGCGAGGCATTGCGCAGGTTAATCTCGGAAGGGGCGCTCGTGTTTCAGGGCAACCGGCGCGTCTCGGTGCCGGTTTTGACGCCCGAAAACGTGAACGAATTGTTGTTCGGACGCCAAGCGATTGAACCGCAACTCATTATAATGGCGACACAAAATGCAACGCCCGATGACTTGGATCGTGCCGAAACGATAGACACATTGCTCGACCAGGCAATCGCACGGAACGACGTCAAAGGCTATTTGCAAAAGAATTACGAATTCCACAGCTTGCTCTATAACTTGGCAAATGCCCCCATTCTGGCATCGCTTGCCGACACGATGTACCTGCGCTTTGGCCCCTCGCTAAGGGTGATTTGCGGCCGGATGGGGACGCAAAGCCTGCCTGATCTGCACAAGGCTTGCTTGTCCGCCATGCGGGCCGGAGACGCCCACGCGGCGGCCAATGCGATCAAACAGGATGTTGTGACCGGTATGGAGCAGATGAAGCGCAATTTGGCGGATTAGCAACCAGAGCGCTGATTTGATTGACACCGCATAATTTGATCATATTCTGAGGCAAGCCCTTCTCAGGATACAAAGGACTGTGTCATGACCCAGATCACCAACCATCTTCCGACCGCCGAATTGCAGGCGCTGGACGCTGCCCACCATATGCACCCCTTCACAAGCAACAGCGAGCTTGCGGAAAAAGGCGCGCGGGTCATCACACGCGCGGATGGCGTGACCTTGACCGACAGCGAAGGCAACAAGATTTTGGACGCTATGGCCGGCCTTTGGTGCGTGAACATTGGCTATGGCCGTGACGAATTGGCCGATGCAGCCGCCCGACAAATGCGAGAGCTTCCCTATTACAACACGTTCTTCCAAACGACCCACGTGCCCGGGATCGCGCTTGCCAACAAGCTGGCTGACCTTGCGCCCGATGATCTCAACCACGTGTTTTTCGCAGGCTCCGGATCCGAGGCGAACGACACGAACCTGCGCATGGTGCGCCAATATTGGGCCCTCAAGGGCAAGCCGGAAAAAAGCGTCATCATCAGCCGTTGGAACGCCTACCATGGATCGTCCGTCGGGTCGGGCAGCCTCGGCGGGATGAAGGGTATGCACGCCCAAGGCGGGATGCCGATCCCGGATATTCATCACATCGACCAACCCGATTGGTGGTCCGAGGGCGGAGACATGACGCCCCAAGACTTTGGTCTGGAACGGGCACAACAGCTTGAAAAGGCGATACTGGAACTTGGCGAAGATCGAGTCGCCGCCTTTATCGCCGAACCGGTGCAAGGTGCTGGCGGTGTTATCATCCCCCCGGATACCTATTGGCCAGAGATTCAACGCATTTGCGACAAATACGAAATCCTTTTGATCGCCGACGAGGTGATTTGCGGGTTCGGCCGCACGGGCCACTGGTTCGGCTCGCAAGCCATGAACATTCGCCCAGACATCATGACCATCGCCAAGGGACTCAGCTCGGGCTACGCGCCGATTGGCGGATCAATCGTGAGCGACGAGATTGCCTCGGTGATCGGCTCGGACGAATTCAACCATGGCTACACCTATTCCGGTCATCCCGTGGCCTGCGCTGTCGCGCTTGAAAACCTGCGGATCATGGAGGAAGAAGGCATCATCGATCACGTCCGCGACGTGGCGGCCCCCAATCTTAAGGAAAAGTGGGAATCGCTGATAGATCACCCGCTGGTCGGCGAGGCCAAGATCATCGGCATGATGGCCTCAATCGCGCTGACACCAAACAAAGAAACACGTGCCAAGTTCGCATCCGACGCTGGCACCGTCGGCTACATTTGCCGAGAGTTTTGCTTTGGCAACAACCTCATCATGCGCCATGTGGGCGATCGGATGATAATCTCGCCGCCGCTGGTGCTGACCACGGACGAGATCGACACGCTGATCGCGCGCGCCAGAAAATCACTGGATGAATGCTACGCAAAGATCCAAAGCGAGGGCCTGCTGGTCGCTGCGTCCTAGGCCGTGATCTGCGCCAGCATGGTCTGGCCACCCGAAATGTCACACACGCCGCGCAGTTCTTCGGGGTTGTAAATCTTGACGATCCCGTCTTCCGCGTACAATGCGTAACGCTTTGATCTCGCGTGGAAACCTATGGCCGGTACGTCCATTGTCATGTCGATTCCAGCGGTAAATCTGCTTTCCGGATCGGCAAGAAATGTGATGCCCGCGGCCTCGCCGCCTGTCGATTTTGCCCAAGCATCCATCACCCAGGGGTCATTGGTGGCAAGGCAAATGATCTCGTCGACTCCGCTCGCCTGCAGCGCTTCGGCGACAGCGATGAAGCTCGGGACGTGGGCCGAGGTGCAAGTGCCGGTGAACGCGCCGGGAAGGCCGAAAATAACCACGTTGCGTCCCGAAATAACGTCTTCGCTGTTGATGAAGGTTACCTCGCCATCGGCAAGTTTTGCAAATTGAGCGGACGGGAGTTTATCGCCTATTGAAAGTGACATTTGTTGACCCTTTGGTGAATTGACTTCTAAAGCCCGAGTTATAGTGTCGGCGTAAATCTGGGCAATGGTTTTTAGGGAATTCAGGCATGCACCACGTGGTTGTCATTGGCGGAGGTCAGGCTGGATCTTCCCTTGTCGCCAAACTTCGCAACGCGGGGTTTGAGGGCGATATTACCTTGTTTGCCGAGGAATCCGTGCCCCCCTATCAGCGCCCGCCGCTGTCAAAGGCCTATCTTCTTGGGGATATGGAATTGGAACGCCTGTTCCTTCGGCCCGAGCGATTTTATGCGGAAAACAACATCAATCTACGCCTGAACGAAAGGGTGGATACAATTGACCCCGCCGCAAAAACGGTCTCGGTGGGGGACGAAGTTATCAGCTATGACGCGTTGGTTTTGACGACCGGCTCAAAGCCTCGATATTTGCCCGCGTCTGTCGGCGGTGACCTTGAGGGCGTCTACGCCGTTCGCACATTGCAGGACGCCGACGCCATGGAGCCTGAGTTCAAAGACGGCGCACGGGTGTTGATAATCGGCGGGGGCTACATCGGGCTGGAAGCCGCGGCAGTGGCGGCGAAGAAAGGCCTGAAGGTCACCCTTGTCGAAATGGCCGACCGCATTTTGCAACGGGTCGCCTCGCCAGAAACATCCCAATATTTCAGAGAGTTACACGGATCGCATGGTGTCGATTTACGCGAAGGCGTTGGATTGGACACCCTTGTTGGCGACGGGCGGGTCACCTCGGCCAGGTTGACCGATGGCAGCGAAATCGACGTTGATTTTGTAATCGTCGGCGTCGGAATTACCCCCGGCTCAGACCTGGCCGAGGCCGCTGGGTTGGCCATTGAAAACGGCATCAAGACCGACAGCAAGGGGCGGACGTCAGACCCTCATATCTGGTCCGCTGGCGATTGCGCGTCTTTCCCTTATCAGGGCAATCAGATCCGTCTTGAGAGCGTCGGCAATGCCATCGATCAAGCCGAGTTGGTGGCACAGAATATCATGGGTGCGGACCGGGATTACGTTGCCAAACCGTGGTTTTGGTCGGATCAGTATGATTGCAAACTCCAGATCGCGGGTCTCAGTGCTGGCTATGATGAAGTTGTCACGCGCCAAGGCGACGGGGCGGCGGTATCTTATTGGTATTACAAGAAAAACAGGCTGATTGCGCTGGACGCAATGAACGATCCGCGGGGCTATATGGTTGGAAAACGCCTGATCGAAGCGGGAAAATCCCCCGCGCCAGAGACCATTGCGGACCCGAATACCGACCTGAAAGCACTGTTGAAAACGTGAGAATCATCGCCGGAGATTTTCGCGGACGGGCCTTGGCCGCGGTTGGAAAAGGCGACGCGGCCGCCCATCTGAGACCGACCTCGGATCGGGTAAGAGAGAGCCTTTTCAATGTGTTAGCCAGTGGAAGCTACGGTGACCCGATCCGTGGGGCACGGGTGTTGGACCTGTTTGCCGGCACTGGTGCCTTGGGGCTTGAGGCTTTGTCACGTGGGGCTGAGCACGTGAGTTTTGTCGATGACGGACACAAGTCGCTAGGCCTGTTGCGCCAGAACATTGACCTCTGCCGTGCGCAAGCCAAAACCAAGATTTTTCGCAATGATACCAGACGGTTAGGGGCGAACAGGGACGCCCCCTATGACCTGATATTCCTCGATCCGCCCTACGGCAAGTCGCTGGGAGAACAAGCAATTGCGGCGGCCTTCAAGAACGGTTGGATCGCGGATGATGCTTTGATCGTCTGGGAAGAAAGCGCCGATATTGAGGTGCCCGATCAGCTTGAGCTGTTCGATCAGCGGAAATATGGCGACACCCGGATTTCGATCCTTGGGGTGGTCTCGACCTAGGGCATTTGTACATGTTGCCCACCACATTTGTACAAATACCGCATGCGGTTTGAACGCCATGTTTTCATGTGAATAGACCATGGCTGGATTCAAAAAGCGCCCGTTTCAATCGGCGATTTTTTCCGTCACAGTGGCGCTGATAAGTCTGAAGTTTTTAGGAGACCTGACATGACCGCTGAGCAATCGAAACCCACTGTTGGATTTATTGGCGTTGGCTACATGGGACACGGGCTGGCGAAAAACATTCTGCTTGGAGGTTACGATCTTTGGATCAAGGGGAACCGCAATCGGGTTCCGGTTCAAAGCCTGATCGGGAAGGGTGCGAAAGAGGCTTCGGATATAGCCGAGATGGTAGGGCACTGTGATGTCATCCACCTGTGCTTGCCGAACAGCAAGCTGGTGGAAAACGTCATCAGAGGGGCCGGTGGCATTCTTGAGAACGCGAAGTCGGGTTTGATCGTAGTCGACACATCAACAGCCTTGCCCGAGTCCACTGTCGCCTTGGCGGATGAACTTGCGGCGAAGGGTATGTCGATGGTCGACGCCCCGCTTGGACGTACCCCGAAAGAGGCCGAGGCCGGAACTGTGGATGCGATGCTGGGTGGCAGCGATGAGGACGTGGCGAAGGTGTTGCCGATCATTGATTGCTGGGCAGGTACGATCAAACACATCGGGCCGGTTGGCAGTGGGCATCGCATGAAACTGGTGATGAATTTCCTCGCCATGAGTTTTGGGGCGCTTTATTCCGAAGCGCTGTCGATGAGCGCCAAGTCAGGAATTGCCCCGCAGGTGTTTCAAGACGTGATCGGCACGAGCCGCATGGGCAGCGGGTTTTTTGAGACCTTCACGCAAGGGGCAATCGGTCGCGACCCCGAAGCGCACAAATTTGCGCTGGTCAATGCGATGAAGGATATCAACTACGCTCATCAAATGGCGACTGACTCCGGTGTCGTGGGGCTGATGTCCGGGGCGGCGAAACAGTATTACACCTATGCCCTGGCCCATGGCGGCGGCGACAAAAACATTCCCGATCTGGCAGATTTTGTCGCCGAGATGAATGGCTTTGACTTGGCCGAGGCGGTCGCAAAAGGGCAGAAGGGTTGATCGCATTAACGTGTGCTCGATAAGACCCTGCGATCGCTGACTCCCAATGCCGGGCGCGGCCCCCGCTTGCGCGGGGGTGATAGTTCAGGCGCTCTTTGCGTCGGACCGGATCGATGTAACCGCTCCATTCGCACGGACCTTATTGGCAAGGCCTTGCAGGTTGCCATCGATCACCTTGCCCATCATCCTTTTCAGCATCGTTTGGCCCATCAACCACCCGAGCGGGCCAAACTTCATGCTATAGTCCATTCCCCAAGTGACCCGCGTTTTGCTGCCGACGGGTTCAAGGGTGATGAAGGCTGACGCCTCTTTCGCCGGAAAACTGGTCATTTCGCTCATGCGTAGCTTGTAGCCTCGGTTGACGGTCCATTCTGTGACTTCCTCGACCATGGACCCGTTGCCGCCCGCAAAATGATTGCGCCGTTTCGAGCCGACACCGTTGTCACCGACGCTCAGGGCATCAACATGTGTTATTCCTTCGCAGATTTCGTCGATGTGCATGTAGCGGCTTAGCTCGGCCCAGATCGCTTCGGGGTTGGCGTCAATGACGTGGTTTCGTTGTGTGCGGATCATGGTGTGTCCCTTCCTAAATCCAGTTTCTGACACCTTGTTAGCCTTGCCCTGCTGACACCGTTATGTCAGCAGTATGTCAGCAGGAGATAGAAATGCGTCGCACAGAACGGCTTTTCCAGATTATCCAGATATTGCGGTCGGCAAGATCGCCGATCACTGGAAGGCAATTGGCCGATGAGTTGGAGATTTCACTTCGAACGCTCTACCGCGATATGGCAGAGCTGTCCGCCCAAAGCGTCCCGATCACGGGTGAAGCTGGCATGGGGTATGTGCTGGACGAAGGATACGACATGCCGCCGCTGATGCTGACAGCGGATGAGCTTGAAGCCGCAGCGCTTGGGGCTGCGATGGTTGCGGCGCAGGCAGATCCGTCCTTGGCACGCGCAGCACGCGATCTTGTTGGCAAGCTCTCAGAAGCCATCCCGTCCGAGCTTCGGCCGGTTGTGTTGGACGCAAGCACGCGGTCGTTTTCGACCCGACGCGAGGGCGATCAGAGCTTTGACGGAACTCTGGTGCGGCAGGCGATTCGCAAGCGGTTCAAATTGCGGTTGGGGTATCGGGATAGTGCTGGCGTGGCGACAGATCGGGTCGTGTGGCCTTTGCTGATCGCGTATCTCAACTCGGTTCGCTACATCGTCGCTTGGTGCGAGACACGCGACAACTACCGGCACTTCAAGATGGATCGGGTTCAAACCGTTCATGTTCTTGAGAACAAATATCCCGGGCGCAGGGATGCCCTCATCAAAGGTTGGGAAGCGACGGTACCACCGAGGGGGTGAGGGTGTTTACTATTTTTCAGGCACCGAAAAAATCACCCCTCGAAGTATTATTTCGCCGTCTGAGTTTATTGCACAAACACCCTCAAACCGCGCACCAATTAAATTTCGGCGCATCTCCACTGGCATAGCGTCAAGAATGGCTTCCTCTTGCCCTTCGTGACGCTCGTCGCAGTGAGACCATGCGTCTTCAAACCAAGAGGGAACTTCATAAGGAAATCCTAAATATATTCGGTCGGGATTAGCTATCCTCAGTCGACGAAAGAACTTCGAGTTTACCGAAGCTGACGGGTTTGACACAATCGGATCGGTTAAAATGGCTCTAAACCCGTTCCTAAATGAAATTGGATATTCGTTTGGCCGTAGATCAGGCAGATCGAAATAGCCGCCGCGGTAAAAGTCACGGGCTGTTAATCCAAAAAGAACCAAGATCGCGACGGCAATCAGCCGCCCAAGCCATTTCCACATTTAACACTTACTCAAATATATGAACAAATACTGGGTCGCCTTAGTATAGGCGAAATCTTCTTTAAACTTATAGCCCAGTTTTCATCTGTTTAGCGCGTGGTATTCTGGGTTCGGTCTTTGATCCGTGGCCGAGGCGACGCGGTTTGACATGTTGTAGAACCCTGCGACGCCGGCGATGTCCCAGATGTCGCGGTCTGTAAAACCAACATCGCGCAGGGCTTGGCGGTCGGGCTCTTCGATTTTGTGGCTGGCCTCGGTGACTTTCTCGGCGAAATCCAGCATCGCTTTTTGGCGCGGGTCCAGATCAGCGGCACGGTAGTTCATCACCAACATTTCGCCCAAGATTGGATCGCCCGAGAGGGCACGTACGGCTTGCCCGTGGGCGGTCAGGCAATAGAAACATTTGTTGATCGACGAGACCACGACGGCGATCATTTCTCGTTCGAGCTTTGACAACCCGCTGTCGCCCAGCATCAGGTCGTTATACATCGCGGTAAAGGCGTTCAGCTTGTCGATGTCAAAAGCATAGGCTTGCAGCACATTGGGGATCATTCCCAGTTTGTCCTGACAAATGTCGAAATACTTTTGAGTAGCTTCCGGAAGCGGGTCGACCATGGGCAGGTCGAGGGCGGTCACGTTTTCGGTCATCGGGGCACCTCGTCATTTCTGACGATAGTGATACCCGCCGATGTGTTTCATGCCCAGTTTGAAATAGAGATTGTTCGCAGCGTCATTTGCAGCGGTGCAGATCACCGACATGTGGGTCGCGCCATTTTGCTGCGCCCAGATGCTGGCGGCTGCGATCATGCGTTCGGCGACCCCTTGGCGGCGCTGGTCAGGCACCACTTCAAGCGCGTGGATCATTGCGATGCCATCGTGGATGGCGACAAAGGCGATGCCCGCGGGGCTGTCGTTCCACCGGCCAAGGATCGAGGTTTTCGGCCCCCTAACGCGGTCCATCACCGCCCAGCGCCCCGGGCCAATGCCACCGGCGCGCCAGATGTCATAGCCAATCGCGAGCGGGGACCACACGGCAAAGGTGCTGACACGCGGGGGGATGTTCTTGGCGAGGTCTCGCACGGGGATGCAGAACATATTGACCGGATCGACAAGGCTGTAACCTCGGGTTGCCAGCGCATCGTCGAGACGGCTTTCGCCGTCGCGCAGCATGAAGAGGCGGGATTGGTTCAGGGTTTCCATGCCCGTTTCGGCGTCGTCGATATCGTCAGTTGTCCAGTTGGGGTGCTGGATCGTTGCGGCGGACACGCGCTTGCCGCCGCTGCGGCCGTCGCGCAGCAAAAACGGGCCGCAGGGGATTTCTCGGGCGGCGGGCCATGTATGCTCTATGACCTCATAAAGGGTTTCGGCATCGGGCATCATTGCGGAAACATCTTTCGAAGGGACAGGATTGCTGCGTCAACCATTGCCCCGTCGGTGCCGCGTATCACGATGTTTGCGCCAAAAACGCCGTCTTTTTGGAATGGATATGAGCCAATGGAGAGGTCTGGATTGGCCTTTGCCAGTTGCGCCAGCGGTGTGGCGATGTCGCCTTCGCCCTGCATCAGACGGAGGGACTGGCTCAGCAGAGGTTTTCCGCCTGTCAGTTGAGGCAGGACGGTCGCAACCATCGCTTGGAAAACTGCCGGCACGCCGGCCATGACGTGGACATTTTCAATTGTGAAACCGGGCGCGGTGCTGACCGGGTTGTCAATCAGAATGGCGCCGTCGGGTATTCGGGCCATCCGAAGGCGGGCCTCGTTAAGCTCACGGCCGGTTTCGGCATACATGTCTGCTAGCAGCTTTCGCGCGTCCGCACGCACGTCAATCGGCCGGTCAAACGCCGTAGCGATACAGTCGGCTGTGATGTCGTCATGTGTTGGGCCGATGCCGCCGCTGGTGAAGACGTGATCGAAAGCCTCGGACAGTTGTTTGGTCGCGGCAATGATCGCGGGGGGGTCGTCGGAAACAACGCGGACCTCTTTCAGATCGATCCCCATTTTGGTCAGCTCGCCAGCCAGATAATGCATATTGGCGTCGCGTGTGCGACCCGAAAGGATCTCGTCTCCGATCACCAGCATTGCGGCTGAGGGGTTGGGCATTTTGGGCGTCCTTGTCTGAGCGTTGTCAAAGGTATAGGCCCGTCACATGCGGTTTCAAACCCCTCTTGTCCCTGCGCGGCTGATACGTCGCTACAAACGTTTCCTCGCTGATATTCAGCTTGCGGATGGGCGCGAGGTGACGGCGCATTGCGCCAATCCGGGGTCGATGATGGGGCTGGCGGAACCAGGGATGAAGATCTGGGTCGAGCCAAATGATGATCCTAAGAAGAAGCTGAAATACGGCTGGCGGTTGGTGGATCATGAGAATGGCCACTACACGGGCGTTGATACGGCGGTGCCCAATCGGGCGTTGAAGGCTGCATTGATCGCGGGCGAGGTGCCAGAGTTCGCTGAGTATTCGACGGTGCTGCCTGAGCAAAAGTACGGTGAGAAAAGCCGGATCGATTTTCTGTTACGGCAGGACGGTTTGCAGGATGCCTATGTTGAGGTGAAGTCGGTGACGCTGTCCCGTCAAGCGGGCTTGGCAGAGTTTCCTGATAGCGTAACAGCAAGGGGGACAAAGCACCTCGGAGAGTTGGCGGCGATGGTCGGTGAGGGCCATAGGGCGGTGATGCTCTATCTGGTGCAACGAACGGATTGCGAGCGCATGACTTTGGCGGGGGATATTGATCCTGCCTATGCGGCGGCGTTTGAGGCGGCGAGAACGGCTGGGATTGAGGTTCTGTGCTATGACACGAAGATTTCGCCAGATGGGATTGAGTTGGGGCGCCCAGTGCCAATAACCCTCGCTTGAACGCGGCGTTTTGCGCCGGACCTCTGGTTCTTTAATTCAATAGGGTTTATGTGGTCGCCAAGATATTTTGACACGGAGCGATCTGTTGAACGATCACAAGGGCCGCGTGACGCGCGACGGGATTAGAATTTACGAAGACTCGGATTTCGCAGGCATGCATGCGGCGGGTCAGGTCACCGCGCAAATTCTCGACGAAGTGGCCGCGCTTGTTTTTCCGGGTCAGACAACCGGCGCGATTGATGCATTCATCGAAAAGCGCGTTGTTGAAATGGGCACAACCTCGGCCACCATTGGGTATCGGGGTTATCAGCACGCAAGCTGTATCTCTGTGAACCACGTGGTTTGCCACGGTATTCCGGGTGATAAGAAGCTGAAAGACGGCGATATTCTGAATATCGACGTCACCGTCATCAAAGACGGTTGGTTCGGTGATTCAAGCCGGATGTATGTCGCGGGCAAGATGAACCGCAAGGCCGAGCGTCTGGTTCAGGTGACCCATGACAGCCTGATGAAAGGCATTGAGGTTGTGAAACCCGGCAACACCTTTGGCGACATTGGCCACGCGATCCAATCTTACGCCGAGGCGCATCGCATGTCGGTTGTGCGAGACTTTTGCGGACACGGGCTTGGGCGGGTGTTTCATTCGCCGCCCAATGTGCTGCATTACGGACGCCCCGGCACGGGGGCGGTTCTGGAAGAGGGCATGTTCTTCACCATTGAGCCGATGGTTAATCTGGGTCGGCCCGAAACCAAGGTGCTGGCGGATGACTGGACGGCTGTGACGCGCGACAAATCGCTGTCGGCGCAGTTTGAGCACTCGATTGGCGTCACCAAGGACGGGTGCGAGATTTTCACCCTGTCACCTGCGGGCAAGTTTCATCCGACATTCGGCTAGGCGTCGGGCGACCCGTTATCCGGCCTTCCCCGTTCCTGTTTGCCAGTGGTGACGCTTAGGGATTGTCCTTCATGAAGGCCAAGGTCCGGTTGGCGAGGTCAGGACCGACATCCTCTTGCAAAAAATGTCCGGCATTGGGAAGGATCGCGTGTTTCTGCCCCGCGGCCCCCGGGATAAGTTTTTGAAATACTTTCTCGACCCCCGCCATGATTTTATCATCTTCACCGAACAGGGTCAGGAACGGTGTTTCCAGCGTCTTAAGTACCTCCCACGCGGCGCGATTGGCTTCGGATGACGGGTTGTCAGGGGCATCGGGCACCAGCATCGGGAACTGACGTGCGCCTGCCTGATAGCTTTCATCGGGATAAGGGGCGTTATAGGCGGCGACCGCATCGTCCGAGATTTTCTGGCTGGTGCCGCCATAGATGATCCGGCCTGCATTAAAATCCGGCGTGGTTTGCGAATAGTCGCGCCATTTCGCGAAAGCAGGTCCCATTGGCTGGTCCCCTGTCGGTAAAGCGGTGTTGGCGACAACGACATGGGCGAACCGGTCAGGCATCGCTGCGACAAGGCGCAGTCCGATCAGACCGCCCCAGTCCTGACAGACCAGCGTGATACCGGTCAGGTCCATTTGCCCAAGCCAACTGGTCATCCATGCAACATGGCGCTCATAGGTGTAATCTGTGCGCTCGGTCGGTTTGTCCGAGCGGCCAAAGCCAATCAGATCAGGGGCAATGGCGCGGTATCCGGCCTTGGCGAAGATCGGGATCATATGGCGGTAAAGATAGCTCCACGACGGTTCGCCATGCATCATCAGCACCGGGGCTGCATCCGAGGGGCCTTCGTCAACATAATGCAGCCGCAGCGATCCGCCGACCGTGTTGTCGACCCACAGATAGTGCGGCTCAAAGTCATAGTCTTTGAGGTTTTGAAATCGGGTTTCGGGTGTCCGCAGGTACTTCATCGGAGTTTCCTTTGGGTGGCTTATCAGCGTCAGTTTGCCTGTGGATTGCGGTTTTGTCTCTGATTTTCGTCGCTTTCGATATTTGCGCAGGATAGCGCGTGTGCGCAATGCGCCCTTTTTGAACCGAAAGTTCTTCACTTTAGCCAATTGAATTTTCTTCATGAAATCTTTTGGACTTGGCGCTGTTGCCTATCTTTCGTCGCCTTCCTATGAAGTTGACGCTGCGTCGCAGCAATGACTTTTGGATGACGAAAAGGATTTGTTCGTTGAACATTCTAAAGACGACTGCACTCGCCGCCGTACTTGGCATGACCGCAACCTCGGGACTGGCACAGGAAGTCACGCTGCGCTTTCAGCACTTCGTGTCGCCAAATTCGGCCAACCCAAAATACTTTATCGAGCCTTGGGCCAAAAAGGTCGAAGAAGACTCAAACGGCCGCATTAAGGTCGAAATCTACCCCTTCATGCAATTGGGCGGCGCTGCCCCCGAGCAATATGATCTCATCCGCGATGGTGTTGTCGATGGCGGCTGGGTGATCCCCGGCTACACGCCAGGTCGCTTCCCCGAGGTTGAGGCGCTGGAATTGCCGTTCACGACGACGAAATCGGCGGAAGAGGCCTCGATCGCCGCGTGGCGATTTACCGAGAAGTACCTGATGGATGATTTCGCCGATGTGCAGGTCATCACGACCCACATGCATGGTCCCGGAATCGTGCACAAGATCGACGGTCCGATCGAAACGGTTGACGATTTTGCGGGCCTGAATCTGCGCGGACCCTCGCGCCCGGCGACGATGCTGCTGGACAGACTCGGGGCGAACCCCATTGGCATGCCCGTCCCAGCCTTCCCCGAGGCTTTGGCCAAAGGTGTCGTTGATGGCGGCGTCATCACATGGGAAATGGCCCCTTCGTTGAAACTCGACGAGTTGACCGACAGCCACACCGACGTTGCCGGTGACATGGCGCTTTATAACCTGTTCTTCATCTGGGCGATGAACAAGGACAGCTACAACGCCCTGCCCGACGACCTGAAGGCGGTCATTGACGCAAACTCGGGAGAGTTCGCAGCCGCTTGGGCCGGACGCGCGCATGATACGGGCGATCTCGATGGCCGTGCCCTGCTTGAGGAAGCTGGCAATGAGATTGCCGAGATTTCACAAGAGGTGACCGCCGAGATGCGCGTCCTGGGTGACGAAGTGACGGCCGAATGGATCGCCGAAATGACCGAAAAGGGCTTTGATGGCGCGCAATTGGTCGCAGACGCCAAAGCCATCGTCGCCGAGGTTGCAGCCGAAACCAAGTAGGGCTTTGACCGAAAAAATCACAGCGGTCCGCCCCCTTGTGGCGGGCCGTTTTTCGTTGGCGTCGCCGAGGCGCGGTCTTCGGATCAGGGGTTCTGACCTGCCAAAAAGAAAAGGCCGCCGCGATTTCTCGCATGCGACCTTTCCACGAGGAAAAAGCAATCAGAGGGTCGCGACTACCAGTTCGACGGGTTCTTGTCGGCAAAGCTGTGCACAAGAAAGTCGATAAACGCACGAACCTTCGGCTGGGTGAATTTGCCCGGTGGATAAACGGCGTAGATACCTTGGGTTTCCTGCGGCAGGTCCGGCATGGCATCGACAACAAGGCCTTTTTCCATTGCATCAGCGTAAAGGAAACTTGGCAGGTAAGCGATTCCAAGGCCCGAGACGCAGGCATTCAGCAGCGATTGGCCATCGTTTACTGATAGCCATCCGGCTGTGCGCACCTGACGGCGCTCACCCGAGGGGGCGGTCAGTTTCCAGACATTGCCCGCCGATTGGTTCGAGTAATGCAGCAATTTGTGCTCGTTCAGATCGTCGATTTTCTCGGGGCGGCCATATTCTTCGAAATAGGACGGGGCCGCGATCATACGCTTTGTGGTTTCGGTCAGTTTGCGTGCCCGAAGCGAGCTGTCTTCCAGCTCACCCATACGGATAGCCATGTCAAAGCCTTCGCTTATCAGCTCAACAAATCGGTTGTTCAGTACCATGTTGACCGTGATGTCAGGGAAGTCTCCGAGGAATTCACCCAAGATCGGGCTGAGGTGGTTCACGCCAAAATCCGTCGCCACGGAAATGCGCAACAGGCCAGAGGGCGCAGATTGCATCGAGGTCACAAGCGAATCCGCCTCGCCCGCGTCATTCAGAACGCGACGGGCGCGGTCGTAATAGGCCAGACCGATCTCGGTCGGGCTGACACGCCGTGTCGTGCGGTTCAAAAGCCTGGCCCCGAGTCTTGTTTCCAAGCTCGACACATGTTTGGACACCGCAGACTTTGAGATGCCCATGCGCTTGGCTGCATCCGTAAATCCACCCTGATCCACCACAGTGGCGAAGGCTTCCATTTCCGTTAAACGATCCATCCTAATACCTCGAATACCAATTCTTCAGCTATCGGGTATGGCGGCGAAATGGGGCATGATTGGGACAGGTCGCGGACAATATCAGGGTAATGCCTAGGCTTGTTCGTGCCGGGGAAACAACGAAACACTCGTGGATTTTGTTGCCGTACCGGCTACAAAAACACGGTGATGACCGTAATCCAAACCGGAAGGCTGACCGCTGACAACAGGGTCGATTGCGCAACCAAGGTGGCGGCAAGCTCGCGATCGGCTTTAAAGCCTGCGGCCAGAACATGCGCCGCCGTGGCCGTGGGCAGTGAGGCAAAAAGCACAAGCGTGCTGGCCAGAGGCGTTTCGACCCTCAGCACCAAACAGGTCGCCATAGTCAATGCCGGTAGCATCACCAGCTTGGTGCCTACGATGATCGCGCTGAACCTGTTCAGCCGTGCAAGGGCCCCCCAATTCATCGTCGCCCCGACCGAGATCAAGGCAACCGGGATCGCCGCCCGCGAGAGCATCTCGAGCGGGGCCATGAGAACGGGATAAATCGTTATCCCGCTCAAACCGACGGCGACGCCTGACAGGCTTGCAATCAAAAACGGGTTGGTTGCGATCTTCAAGAGCGTGCTCTTCCAGTTCCCCTCGCCGCGCGAAAGTGCCAGCACCGCAAACATATTCGCCACCGGAATGGCCATGCCGACCGCCACCGCCAGAATGCTGGCGGGCGCCCCGGCGATGGTTGCGATCGCGACAAACCCCATCGCGGTATTGAACCGCCAGGCAGTCTGCCAGGCTCCCGCAAAATCGCGGAACCTCTCTGGACCAAACGGGCGGGCAAGAAAACCGATTGCCAGACCTGCCCCAAGGATCAACCAAACAGCGGGGCCAATCCCCAGCAAATCCGACGGCGACAACGGCCTTGATGAGGCCGCCACAAAGATCAATGCCGGAAAGAGGATCTCGAAATTGAGCCTATCAAGACCCTGCCACGCGTTCTCGGACAGCCTTGGTCGCAACAATCCGCCCAAGACAACCATCAAAAAGCTGGGCAAAAGCCCGAGAAGAATTGTGCCAAATATCATGAGGCCCTCACCACACTGGCTCCGGCCTATGCCCTAATCGATGACCAATGCAAGCCTCTCACATCTTTTGGCAAAAAATATCCTGGGGGAGTCCCAAAGGGACGGGGGCAAAGCCCCCTACAACGCCGCCGCAAGGCGCGTGCCCTGATCGATTGCGCGCTTGGCGTCCAACTCGGACGCGACATCCGCCCCACCGATCACATGACAGGCCACGCCTGCGGCCTCCAACGCATCCGCCAGCGACCGTTCCGGCAATTGGCCTGCGCAAAGGACGATCGTGTCGGCTTCGATAACAGTCGGATTCTCGCGGGTCTCGCCGAAACTGATGTGCAATCCCTGCGCATCGATGCGTTCGTAATTTACGCCGCCGATCATCTCGACGTCTTTCATTTTCAACACCGCGCGATGAACCCAGCCGGTGGTTTTACCCAAGCGGCGGCCCAGACGCTCGTTTTTGCGCTGTAGCAATGTCACCTGTCGGGCCGGCGCTTCGGGTTGTGCGCCACTGGGCGCAAGCCCGCCGCGTTGCGTCTCGGGATCACCGATGCCCCATTCCTCTTGCCAGAGCGATTG
>JBELFK010000050.1:0-18779 GCA_042092935.1 Paracoccaceae bacterium
GATCTTGAGCGGACAGGCGTGTTGGTTGGATCCGGCATTGGCGGTCTCAACTCGATTGCGGACACAGCGATCCTCATCAAGGAAAAAGGCGCACGTCGAGTGTCACCGTTCTTTATTCCGGGGGCGTTGATTAACCTGATTTCGGGTCAGATTTCCATCAAATACGGCTTCAAAGGCCCGAACCACGCTGTCGTGACGGCCTGTTCAACAGGTGCGCACGCCATTGGTGATGCAGCGCGCCTTATCATGACGGACGACGCGGATGTGATGATCGCCGGTGGCGCGGAAGCGGCCATTTCCGAAATTGGAATTGCCGGATTTAATGCGTGCAAAGCCTTGTCAACCAAATGCGAAGACGACCCCAAGTCTGCCAGCCGACCCTATGACATCGACCGTGATGGCTTTGTGATGGGCGAAGGCGCGGGGGTTGTGGTGCTTGAGGAATACGAGCACGCCAAAGCGCGCGGTGCGAAGATTTACGCCGAGGTCGTCGGCTATGGGCTCTCGGGCGACGCCTACCACATCACCGCCCCCTCCGAGAGTGGTGAGGGTGGCGAACGCTCAATGCGGGCGGCGTTGAAAAAGGCTGGTCTTGAGCCAAAGGACATTGACTATATCAACGCCCACGGCACCTCGACGATGGCGGACGTTATCGAATTGGGCGCCGTCGAGCGGATGCTGGGCGAACATGCCGGTAAGGTTACGATGTCGTCGACCAAGTCGATGACCGGTCATTTGCTCGGCGCTGCCGGGGCGATTGAGGCTATTTTCTCGATCCTTGCGATCCGCGATCAGGTGGCGCCGCCGACGATTAACCTCGACAATCAAGCCGTTGAAAGTGCAGTGTTTTTGGCACCTAACGCCAAGCATGAGCGCGAGATCAACGTGGCGTTGTCGAACTCATTCGGATTTGGCGGGACCAACGCCAGTGTCATTTTCCGAAAGGTTAACTGATGTGGCGGTCTATCGCCTCTAATTCGATTTCGATTCTTGCGGTTGTCCTGTTCTTGATGGCGGGTCTCATTTTGTGGGGGCAAGGCCAGTATCGAGAATCCGGCCCGCTGGCGTCTGCAATTTGCCTTAAGGTTGATCGCGGCTCGAACATGACCGAGGTTTCGAGAAATCTTGAGCAAAACCAAGCAATTAGCAGCGGTTCTTTGTTTCGGATTGGCGTTAAATACGCTGAGAAAGACGGCGATCTGAAAGCGGGCAGTTTTCTTGTACCGGCTGAATCTTCGATGGCGGACATTGTCAGCATCATTACGGACGGCGGTCCAAGCACCTGCGGCACCGAGATCGTGTATCGCATTGGTGTGGCCCAAATCGCAACGCAGGTTCGCGAGCTTGATCCCGAGACGGGGCGCTTTGTTGAGAAGATGAACTTCGACCCGCAAGGTGATGTTCCTGAAGGATATTCTGCCTATCACAGTATCGCGGGGACGCGGTATCGGATTGCCTTTGCCGAGGGTGTTTCAAGCTGGCAGGTTGTTGAGGGTCTCAAGTCAATCGATATTCTGAGCGGCGAAGTGGATGGTTTGCCGCTTGAAGGGTCGGTCGCGCCGGACAGCTATGAGGTGCGTTCGGGTGACAGTCGTGAAAGCGTGTTGGCCCGTATGGTCGAAGCGCAGTCGGAAATCCTGAACCGCGCTTGGGAAAGCCGTGCCGAGGGTTTGCCGTTGGCCTCGCCCGAGGAAGCGTTGATCCTTGCGTCGATCATCGAAAAGGAAACCGGCGTTGCCCAAGAGCGGGCCTTGGTGTCCAGCGTGTTTATCAACCGCTTGAACCGAAGCATGCGGCTGCAAACGGATCCGAGCGTGATTTACGGTCTCATCAAGGGGCAAGGTACGCTTGGGCGAGGGTTGCGCCAGAGCGAGCTGCAACGCCGGACGGATTGGAACACCTATGTCATTGACGGGCTGCCCAAGACGCCGATTGCCAATCCGGGACGATCGAGCATCGAGGCGGCGTTGAACCCTGAAGACAGCGATTTCCTCTATTTTGTGGCTGACGGGACCGGCGGTCATGCTTTCGCCAGAACGCTGCGAGAGCATAACGTGAACGTGCGCAAGTGGCGTGAGTTTGAGGCGTCTCAGGGGAATTGATCTCGGCGTCGTAGTGGTGAAGTTAAGTTTTTGTTAACCATAACAACAGCTTAGCGTTGACTTTGCGAACGGTCCAAGGTACACCTTGTGACAAGCTAGAAGAAGTGGGCAAACGGCCAGGGATCACTCCCTCGGCCGTTTTTCTGTTTCTCTTGTGCGGAGATCCTTTCGCATGAGGCAATAATCATGGCTTTGATCGAAACTGAAACCGAAACGTCCAAACTGGCAGAGGCTATCCGGCTTGCTGAGGGGCAATTGGATAATCTGACGTCTCTGGCGGTTCAGGCGCTTGAGGATATCAAGGCGGGCGATGAAGGCGCAGTGAAGGCTGGGGTGAAAACCGCAGAGGAACTGCGTCGGCTTGTGAAACTTGCAATAGAACTGGAGGCGCGACATGAGCGTGAGCGAAAGCGGGATGCCGGAATTTCCGGGGCCTATGGTCTCGACCTGGACCAGGCCCGATCTGAAATTCGGTGCAAACTGGGTCGCATCCGCAGATGCTGCAAGTCAGGATCGCATCCTGAATAGCCTGACTGAGGGAGAGCTTTTAGCTCTCCCTTTTTTGTTCGAGTTCTGGGCCTTGCCGCATCAATTGCCCCCTGAGGGGGATTGGCGATCCTGGGTCATTCTGGGCGGGCGCGGGGCTGGCAAGACGCGGGCTGGCGCCGAGTGGGTGCGTTCGATGGTTGAGGGGTCGCGGCCGCTTCAACACGGCAAGGCGCGACGTGTGGCTTTGGTGGGCGAGACGATCGATCAGGCGCGTGAGGTGATGGTTTTTGGCGAAAGCGGCATTTTGGCCTGCACGCCACCGGACCGCCAGCCACGGTGGGAAGCGACCCGCAAGCGGCTTGTGTGGGACAATGGCGCTGAGGCGCGGTTGTTTTCGGCGCATGATCCAGAGGCATTGAGGGGGCCTCAGTTTGATGCGGCGTGGTGCGATGAATTGGCCAAGTGGCGCAATGGGCGCGAGACATGGGATATGTTGCAGTTCGGGTTGCGCTTGGGCGACGATCCGCGGGCTGTTGTGACGACGACGCCGCGGGATGTCGGCGTTTTGCGGGATTTGCTGGACAGTGAGTCATCGGTTCTGACGCAAGCGGCGACCGAAGCGAACCGCGCGAATTTGGCAGCGAGTTTTTTGGATGAGGTGCGAGCAAGATATGCTGGCACGCGGCTTGGGCGGCAGGAATTGGACGGCGTTTTGCTGGGTGGGGATGAGGATGCCTATTGGTCGTATGCGATGCTGGACACATGCCGCGTTGACGACCCCGGACCGATTGATCGGATCGTGGTCGCCGTCGATCCGCCGGTGAGCAGTGGCAAGACGGCTGATGAATGCGGAATCGTGGTTGTGGGCGTGCGTCAGCTGGGCTCGCCGCAGCATTGGACGGCTGTTGTGCTTGAGGATGCCTCGGTGCAGGGGGCCAAGCCCTTGGCCTGGGCGCGGGCGGCCGTTGAGGCGCGGGATCGTTGGCAGGCCGAGCGTTTGGTGGCGGAAGTCAACCAAGGCGGCGAGATGGTCGAGAGCGTCGTACGGCAGGTCGATCCGATGGTGCCGTTTCGCGCGGTTCATGCAACGCGCGGCAAGCACGCGCGGGCCGAGCCGGTGTCGGCGCTTTATGAGCAGGGCAAGGTGTCTCATCTCGGGACGTTTGAGGCGCTCGAGGATCAGATGTGCCGCATGGGGCGGCGTGGCTACATGGGGCGCGGCAGTCCTGACAGGTTGGACGCTTTGGTTTGGGCCATGCATGATGCGATGCTTGAGCCTGGTCAGGCGTGGAAGAACCCTCGGATTCGCGCGTTGTTCTGAGCACCGTACGGTGGGTGCGAAACTTCTTAACATTTTAATCAGAAAGTCTGGTCAAGCGATTTGAGTGACCCGAAACTGAAAGGGAGTCCGAATGAAATTTGGGTTTTGGAAAACGGCAGAGCCAGAGGTTCCCGAGCAAAAGGCCAGCGCGGTTCCCGTGATCGCCTATGGCGGTGGGTTTCGTGCTGGTTGGGGGTCGAAGGACGGCACGGGTTTGGTGCGCAGTGGCTTTACCGGCAACCCCGTTGGGTTTCGGGCTGTGCGCATGATAGCCGAAGCATCATCGAGCCTTGGACTGGTGTTGCAAGACGGGCAACAGCGGTTTGAGACGCATCCGGTGTTGTCTTTGCTGCGACGCCCAAATGCGGCGCAGGGGCAGGCGGAATTTTTTGAGGCATTGGTTTCACAGGTGCTGCTGTCGGGGGATGGTTACATCGAGGCCGTTGGGGCCGATGGCGTGCCCAGTGAGCTTCATGTGTTGCGGTCGGACCGGGTAAGCGTTGTGCCCGGAGACGACGGTTGGCCGGTTGGGTATGATTACACCGTCGGCGGGCGCATGCACCGGTTTGACTTGCGGGATGGGGCGCGGCCACTGTGTCATGTGCGCAGTTTTCATCCCTTGGACGATCACTATGGGCTATCGCCGTTTCGTGCGGCCTCGGGGGCGGTTGAGGTGCATAATGCTGCGTCGTCGTGGTCTCGGGCGTTGCTTGAGAATGCCGCGCGGCCTTCGGGGGCGATTGTTTACAAGACCAGCGATGGGCAGGGCAGTCTGAGCGCGGATCAGTATGACCGTTTGATCTCGGAAATGGAGAGCCATCATCAGGGTGCGCGTAATGCGGGGCGTCCGATGCTGCTTGAGGGTGGTTTGGACTGGAAGCCCATGGGGTTTAGCCCGTCGGATATGGAGTTCCAGAAGACCAAGGATGCGGCGGCGCGTGAGATTGCCCTGGCCTTTGGGGTGCCACCGATGTTGTTGGGGATCCCCGGGGATGCGACCTATGCGAATTATCAAGAGGCCAATCGGGCGTTTTACCGGCTGACGGTTTTGCCGATGATTTCCAAGGTGGCTGCAAGTTTGGCGGCCTGGCTGTCCGAATTGTCGGGCGAGGAGTTCGAGCTGCGGCCCAATCTCGATCAGGTGTCGGCACTTTCGGCCGAGCGGGATGCGCAGTGGAAACGCATCGGCGAGGCTGAATTCCTGACGGAGGCGGAAAAGCGGAGTTTGCTGGGATTGCCGCCTCGGGATGAGGCAGATGAGTGAGCCGCGCTATGGGTTTGAGGCGTTTGATTGTGCGCCTGCGCTGCGGCTTGAAGCGCATGAGCGGGTCGCCAGTCTTCAGTTTGAAGCGTTGAACAGACGGTTGGAGAGGATCGAGTTGTTGATCGAACGGATGGAAAAACGGCTTTGGTTGACGGTTTTCGGCGTTGTCGGCGTCGTTCTCGCACAGGCGGTTCAGTCATTGCTGGCAAGCGTTGGATAGGGAAATGAACATGGAAAACGAATTGGAACATAAATTTTGCCGGTTTGACGACGCGCTTGAGGTGTCCAACGGGGTCGAAATTCAGGGCTATGCCTCGTTGTTTGGGGCCCAAGATCAGGGCGGCGACATTGTTGAGGCTGGTGCCTATGGACGCAGTCTCAAGGGGCTGGCGCGTCAGGGGCGACGCGTGAAGATGCTATGGCAGCACGACCCTGCACAGCCGATTGGCGTTTGGGACGAGGTGCGCGAAGACGACAAGGGGTTGTTCGTCAAGGGCCGGCTTCTGGATAGCGTCGAAAAGGCCCGCGAGGCGGCGGCCTTGATCGAGGCAGGTGCCATTGACGGGCTGTCGATCGGGTATCGCACGAAGCGGGCGCGGAAATCCGAGAAAGGACAAAGGCTTTTGTCGGAATTGGAGCTTTGGGAGGTGTCCTTGGTGACGTTCCCGATGCTTCCATCGGCGCGGGTTGGGGCAAAGGGCGAAGGCCTGATTGACGCCAGCCTGCGAGAACTGGCGGGGGCCCTTGAGAGCGCGCGCCGTATAATCTCCGGCGCGTAGGCCGGACAAACTTTCCAGTAAGGATCAACGGATGAATGAAACCGAGATGCAGTCTCGGACCGGGGGAGACGTGTCTCCGGTTCGCGATGTGACCCGCGCTGTCGAGGGCTTCACGCAGGAGCTGAAAAACTTTCAAGACGAAATCCACAATCGCATTCAGAAGCAGGAAGAAAAAATGAGCAAACTTGATCGCAAAACATTCCAATCAGGGCGTCCCGCATTGTCGATGGCCGCCGAGTTGTCGGCCCCGCATGAAAAGGCGTTTGACGCCTATCTGCGCTTGGGCGACGAAGAAGGGCTTCGAGGGCTGGAATTAGAGGGCAAGGCGCTGAATACAGCCGTTGCCGGGGATGGTGGCTATCTGGTCGATCCTCAGACGGCTGGGCAAATTCAGAGCGTGCTGTCTTCAACGGCATCGATCCGCGCGATTGCGAATGTGGTGAATGTCGAGGCGACGTCATTTGATGTGCTTGTCGATCACAGTGAGGTTGGGCACGGTTGGGCCACCGAGGCCGGCACGGTGTCCGAAAGTGACACGCCAACAATTGATCGCATCACGATCCCGCTGCATGAGCTGAGCGCGCTTCCCAAAGCAAGCCAGCGTCTGCTTGATGACAGTGCCTTTGACATTGAAGGCTGGCTGGCCAAACGTATTGCCGACAAGTTTTCGCGTGCCGAAGCGGCGTCGTTTGTCAACGGCGACGGCGTGGATAAACCGACAGGATTTTTGAGCCATCCAACAGTCAGCAATGACGCCTGGGTCTGGGGTAACCTTGGGTTTGTCCTGACGGGTCAGGCGGGAGACATTGGCGACGTCGCGCGTCTGGTCGATCTGGTTTATGCGCTGGGTGCCCAGTATCGCGCAAATGCGACGTTTGTGATGAACTCGAAAACCGCGGGCACATTGCGAAAGCTGAAGGATAACGACGGCCGCTTCCTTTGGGCTGACGGGCTGGCGGCGGCTGAACCTGCGCGACTGCTCGGGTATCCAGTGCTGATCGCCGAGGACATGCCCGATATTGCAGATGGCGCGACCGCGGTTGCCTTTGGAGACTTTGAGGCGGGTTACACGATTGCCGAACGTCCTGATTTGCGGGTTTTGCGAGACCCGTTCAGCGCCAAGCCGCATGTCTTGTTTTACGCAACCAAGCGGGTTGGGGGCGACGTCAGCGATTTTGCGGCGATCAAGCTGCTGAAATTCTCGCTCGCATAAGCGTTTGAGAGGGGGGCGGCCCGTTGTGGCCGTTCTCGGGTGCGCATCGGCAGAGGCCGGTGTTGTCTAGCTGTTTCCCTCCGTCCGAGCGACGTCGGGCCGATGCGCACCAACCCTCTGACGGGGGCAATGAGAAATCGCGGAGAATTCTGATGATGTTAGTTGAAGAGACATCTGTGGCCACCGAGGCCCTGCCGCTGGCCGAGTTCAGGGACCACCTGAGGCTTGGGACCGGATTTGCGGATGATACGGTGCAAGAGCCTGTTCTGGAAGGGTTCCTGCGTGCTGCCATGGCGGCCATCGAGGCGCGGACGGGCAAGGTTTTGTTAAAGCGTGACTTTGCCTGGACGTTGCAGGTTTGGCGCGATGCACGCGGGCAGGCATTGCCAGCGGCGCCGATTGATGCGGTGGTCGAGGTTGCGATGACGGATCGACTGGGGGACGTCGAGGTCGTTGATCCGGCGATGTATCGCTTGGTGCAGGATGAACAACGGCCCCGCTTGATGCCCACGGGCTTTGTTCTGCCCGGAATTCCGTTGGGCGGATCGGTTGAAGTGAGCTTTACCGCTGGCTTTGCCGATAGCTGGGCCGGACTGCCGCCGGATTTGGCACAGGCGGTGTTGTTGTTGGCGGCGCATTACTACGAATTTCGCCATGAGACGGCGCTGGGGCAGGGGTGCATGCCCTTTGGCGTCACCAGCCTTATCGAGCGCTACAAGACCGTCCGCCTATTGGGAGGGGGCTACGCATGAAGGGCGTTCATCTTTGCCGCCGACTGGTTTTGGAAGCGCCGGAACGCATCGCGGATGATGCGGGCGGGTTCGAGGAAAGCTGGGTCGCGCTGGGGATTGTGTGGGCCGATGTCAGGCTGCGCTCGGGGCGCGAGACAAGCGATGTCACTGGGCGGGCGTCAGAGGCGGACTACAAGATCATCCTGCGGGCGACGCCGAGCGGGGCGCCGTCCCGTCCTGTGCCGGGACAACGGTTTGTCGAAGGTATTCGCCGTTTCCTGATCGAAGCCGTCAGCGAGGCGGATTCACATGGGCGATATCTCGTGTGTTTTGCGCGTGAGGAGTTGGTTCTATGAGCTTTGCGATCTCAGGCGCTTTGCAAAAAGCGGTTTACGCGGCGCTCATGCAGGATGCTGAATTGCAGTCGGTTGTCGATGGGGCGATCTTTGATGGTGTTCCCCAAGGGCAAAAACCAGAGATCTACGTGAGCCTCGGGCCAGAGACTGTGAAGTCGCGGTCGGACGTGAGTGCGGGCGGCGCGGTGCATGATTTTGTGATTTCCGTGGTGTCAGAGGGCGGCGGTTTTGCGGGCCTTAAGCAGGTTGCAGGATTTGTCAGCGAGAGCTTAAGCGGCGCGGATTTGGCGCTGGAGCGCGGGGTGCTTGTCTATCTGCGGTTCCTGAAGGCCGCTGCCAAACGCATTCGCGGGTCCGGTGGGCGTCAGATCGATCTGACGTTCCGCGCCCGTGTGGACGACATCTAATTCATCAAAAAAGGAGTGGCACAAATGGCTGTGCAAAGTGGCAAGGATCTATTGGTCAAGGTTGATTTGACCGGAAGCGGTCAGTTTCAAACTGTGGCTGGGCTTAGGGCAACGCGGATCAGTTTCAACGCCGAGGCGGTGGATGTGACCAGTTTGGAAAGTCAGGGCGGGTGGCGCGAGCTTCTGGCGGGTGCAGGGGTGAAGTCGGCCTCGATTTCCGGCGCTGGGGTGTTTCGCGATGCGGACACCGACGAGCGCGCGCGCCAGATTTTCTTTGACGGTGAGACGCCCGAGTTTCAGGTCATTATTCCCGATTTCGGTCGGATTGAGGGGGCGTTCCAGATCACCTCAATCGAATATGCCGGCACGCATGATGGCGAGGCGACCTATGAGTTGGCAATGTCGTCGGCGGGTGCGCTTAGCTTTACGGCGCTGTGATGGACAATCCGTTCGCAGGGGAAGTCTCGATCACGCTGAACGGCGATCGGCACGTTATGCGCCTGACGCTGGGGGCCTTGGCGGCCCTCGAAGTGCGGCTTGAGGCGGACAGCCTGATTGCCCTGGTCGCACGCTTTGAGCGGGGCGAACAACGGGTCGAAGACATCATATCCTTGTTGGTGGCGGGTCTGAAAGGTGGTGGCTGGGACGGCGATGAGCGTAATCTGGTCGATGGCGATATTGACGGCGGCGTGATCGCGGCGTCACGCGCCGCAGCCCTGCTTTTGACCCGCGCGTTCTCGATGCCCGAGCAAGGAGCCTATGCCTAATGGCGGTGTTCGATTGGGGCGCGATGCTGAATGTCGGTGTCGTGCAACTGAAAATGCCTGTGCGCGCCTTTTGGGATCTGACGCCAGCCGAGTTGATGCTGCTTGTGTCGCCTGCACAGGCCAGTGGCTCGTTGCGGCGGTCAGGATTTGAAACCCTGCTTGCACAGTTTCCTGATGAGATGGGAGAGAGAAATGAGTGACCCTCAAGATCTTGAAGACTTGGAAGAGACCTTTGATGCTTTGCTTGAAAACAGTCAGAGCGCCAATGCGGTTTTGTCGGAATTCACGGGTGAAATCAGCCGGTTGCAGAGTGTTGTTGTGGCAACAGGGCGCGACGTGGCAGGGCTGGAAAGAGGGCTGAGCCGCGGACTGCGCAAAGCCTTTGATGGTGTTTTTCTCGACGGCATGAAGGCCTCGGATGCGTTGCGGCAGGTGGGGCAAGCCTTGATGCAGAGCGTCTACTCGGCGGCTGTGAAGCCGGTGACCGATCAACTCGGCGGGGTTCTGGCGCAGGGGATTGGCGATCTTGCGGGTGGGCTATTGCCGTTTGAAAAAGGTGGCAGCTTTTCGCAGGAGCGCGTGATGCCTTTCGCCAAGGGGGGCGTCATTTCAAACGCGACGGCCTTTCCCATGCGCTCGGGTGTTGGGTTGATGGGCGAGGCCGGCCCCGAGGCCATCATGCCGCTCGCGCGTGGCGCGGACGGTAGCCTTGGAGTGCGCGCACAGGCGGGAAAGCAGATCAACGTCACGATGAATATTCAAACCCCTGACGTGCAGGGGTTCCAGCGCAGTCAAAGCCAGATCGCCGCGCGTTTGAGCCGCGCGTTGTCGGTTGGCAATCGCAATCGATAGGAGGGTCATATGTCATTTCATGAAGTGCAATTTCCAGCGAATTTGAGCTTTGGCTCAATTGGCGGACCCGAACGGCGCACCGAGATCGTGGCTCTGGCCAACGGGTTTGAGGAGCGCAACACGCCTTGGGCGCATTCGCGACGGCGCTATGATGCAGGGCTTGGGCTGCGATCACTTGAGGACATTGAGGCTTTGGTTGCGTTTTTTGAGGCGCGGCGCGGGCAAATGTTCGGGTTTCGTTGGAAAGACTGGTCGGATTTCAAATCCAGTTCGCCAAGCAAGGCACCCGGTTATGGCGATCAGGTGATCGGATCGGGTGATGGCGAGACGCGGGTGTTTCAACTGAGCAAGACGTACCGTTCCGGTGAAAGCACCTATACGCGGCCGATCAAAAAGCCTCTGCAAGGGACTGTTTCGGTTGGGTTTTCTGGCGACCAAATGAGCGAAGGGATCGACTGGGAGGTCGATACGACCCTTGGGACAATCACGTTTGCGAATGCACCTGATGAAGGTGTCATAGTGACCGCGGGCTATGAGTTTGATGTGCCAGTGCGGTTTGACATTGGCTATATCCACACCTCGGTTGCCAGTTTTCAGGCGGGTGAAGTGCCGGATGTGCCGGTCGTTGAGGTGCGTCTATGAGCGGGTCCTTGGCGGCGCATTTGCAGACCGGAATAACGACGGTCTGCCGGTGTTGGAAAATTAGCCGAAAAGACGGGATTTCCATCGGGTTTACAGATCACGATGAGGATGTCGAGTTTGACGGCGTTGTCTTCAAAGCAGGTACGGGGCTTTCCCCTGCCGCTCTGGCGCAGGCGTCGGGATTGTCGGTCGATAATACCGAAGCGATTGGCGCTTTGGACGGCGAGGTTTTGTCGGAAGATGCAATTGCTGCGGGGCAATTCGATGGTGCAGAAGTTGTTGCTTATCTGGTCAATTGGGCGGATGTGGAGGCGCGTGAAACTCAGTTTCGCGGCCATTTGGGTGAGATCGTTCGCGCGGGGGGGCAGTTTCGCGCTGAGGTGCGCGGATTGGCGGATGCGCTGAACCAGCCCCGTGGGCGGGTTTTTCAAAAGCCGTGTTCGGCCGTGTTGGGGGACATCAACTGCGGGTTTGATACGTCGCAGGCTGGGTTTAGGGTCAGTGGGGTGGTTGTTGAAGTCGCAAGCGACAGTCGGGTATCCGTCGATTTGGGCACGGTTCATCCTGACCGCTGGTTTGAGCGTGGCTTACTGCGTTTTCCCGAGCGCGGAGGTTACGAGATCGCGATCAAGCGGGATGATGCTGACGGTGAGCATCGTTCTCTAACGCTTTGGTCTGCAAGTAAAATGTCGATTTCAGCGGGTGAAACTGTCGAGTTAATCGCGGGCTGTGATCGGCGATTTAAGACCTGCCAGAATAAGTTTTCCAACATCAAAAACTTTCGCGGTTTTCCTGACATTCCGGGCGAGGACTGGGTCATTAAACCGCCTTCTTCGGGGCAGGTTCATGATGGGGGGAGCCGGAGGTGAATACGGTTGTCGCGCGCGCGGCGCATGCCTGGATCGGGACGCCCTATCGTCATCGCGCGTCGCTGAGGGGCGTTGGGGCGGATTGCCTGGGGCTTGTTCTTGGAGTTTGGCGCGACATTGGCGGTGCGGTTGATTTTGACATTCCGCATTATGCCCCGGGGTGGCGAGAGCCGTGCAAGGATGAGGTGCTGTGGGAACAGGCCAAGGCGCTTTTAGGGCCCGCCGAGCGGGAAATTGCGGTCGGTGACATCGCGCTTTTGCGGATGCGTGAAGGCGCTGCGGCCCGACATTTGGGCATCATTTCAGGCACTTGGCGAGAGCCGAGATTAATCCACGCCTATTCGGGGCGCGGCGTTGTTGAATCAATCATTGGCAAACCTTTGCGACGTCGCTTCGTTGCGCGTTTCAGGTTTCCAGCGGAGTAAATCATGGCAACATTGGTATTATCAGCCGCCGGTGCGGCACTTGGCGGGGCCGTTGGTGGGTCGGTTCTCGGCTTGTCGTCCATGGCCATCGGGCGTGCAATTGGGGCCACGATTGGACGGCGGATCGATGAGCGATTGTTGGGTCAGGGCGCGGAGCCTGTCGAAACGGGTCGTGTTGACCGGTTTCGGATAATGGGCGCGCGGGAAGGCGCGGCGATCCCAAGTGTCCACGGGCGCATGCGGATCGGCGGGCAAGTGATCTGGGCCACGCGGTTCAGAGAAAGCATCTCGGAATCCGGTGGTGGCAAAGGCGGTGGACCGGTTCAACGGAGTTATGCGTATTCTGTCAGCCTCGCCGTGGCGTTGTGCGAAGGCGAGATTGCCCGTGTAGGACGTATCTGGGCGGATGGTGAGGAACAGACGCTGGGGGATCTGAATTATCGCGTTTACTCCGGTGGTGACGCACAAGAGCCTGATCCGCTGATCGAAGCCGTTGAGGGGGCAGGATCGGTGCCTGCCTATCGCGGGACAGCCTATGTGGTGTTTGAGGACCTGAATTTGGCTCCTTTTGGCAGCCGGATTCCGCAATTCTCGTTTGAGGTTGTGCGACCCGTCGAAGCCTCGGACGACGAGGCCGCTTTTGACATCGCGCAAGGCGTTTCGGGGGTGGCCTTGATGCCCGGGACGGGCGAATACGCGCTTGCAACGACGCCTGTGCATTTCAGTGACGGCATTGGCGGCAACAAGTCGGCCAATGTGAATACAGCCCTCGGACAGACCGATTTTGGGGCGTCTTTGGAAAGCCTTGAAACCGAAATGCCCGGGTGCGGGGCAGTTGGGCTGATCGTGTCCTGGCTTGGGGATGATTTGCGCATTGGCGCGTGCGAACTGAAGCCAAAGGTTGAGCAGGGCGATAGCGATGGCGTCGGGATGCCCTGGCGGGTGGCGGGTGTCGACCGTTTTGGGGCCGAGGTTGTTTCGCAAAAGGATGGTTTGCCGGTTTATGGCGGCACACCGTGCGATGCCTCGGTCATTGAGTCGATTTCGCGCATGAATTCAAAGGGATATGACGTTATGTTCTATCCCTTCATCCTGATGGAGCAGGCCGAGGGAAACGGGTTGCCTGACCCTTGGAGCGACGCTGTGGATCAGCCAGTGTTGCCATGGCGGGGGCGGATCACGTCATCTGTTGCGGCTGGCAGACCGGGATCGCCTGACGGCACGAGCGATGCGACGGCGGAGGTTGAAGCGTTCTTTGGCGCGGCTCAAGCCTCGGATTTTCAAATTATCGATGGCGAGGTTTTGTATTCGGGCCCGAACGAATGGTCGTATCGGCGATTTATCCTGCACTACGCCTATTTGTGCGCGCTTGCTGGCGGAGTGGAAAGTTTCTGCATCGGTAGCGAAATGCGGGGAATGACGCATATTCGCGGGCCGCAAAACAGCTTTCCGGCTGTTGAGGCTTTGTTGCAACTGGCTGTGGATGTGCGCGGCGTGCTGGGGGCGGACACCAAAATCGGCTATGCGGCGGATTGGTCGGAGTATTTTGGCTATCATCCACAGGATGGAACGGGGGATGTGTTCTTTCACCTCGACCCATTGTGGGCGTCGGACGAGATCGATTTTATCGGCATCGATAACTATATGCCTCTGTCGGATTGGCGCGAAGGCGAGGATCACGCGGACGCGTATTGGGGATCGGTCTATTCTGCCGACTATTTGGAATCCAATATTGAAGGCGGTGAGGGGTTTGACTGGTACTATCATTCCGAGCAAGCGCGGGATGCGCAGATCAGGACGGACATCACCGATCAAGGCTATGGTGAGGATTGGGTTTGGCGTTACAAGGATATTCGGGGTTGGTGGCAAGCCGAGCATCATAATCGCATTGCCGGCGAGCGTGCTCTGACGCCGACGGATTGGGTGCCCCAGTCAAAGCCGGTTCGGTTTACTGAATTTGGCTGTGCGGCAATCGACAAGGGGTCCAATCAACCCAACAAGTTTCTTGATCCCAAGTCGTCAGAATCCGGTTTGCCGCATTATTCGACAGGTGAACGCGACGAGTTGATTCAGCGCCAGTATTTCAAGGCGATGCTGAGGCATTGGAAAGACGAGTTCAACAATCCAGTTTCGGCCCTTTATGGGGCGCCGATGATTGATATGGGGCATGCCTATGCGTGGGCCTGGGACGCGCGGCCCTATCCGGCTTTTCCCACGAATTCGGACCTTTGGAGCGACGCGGGAAACTATGCGACCGGTCACTGGTTGAACGGGCGCAGCTCGGGCAAGGCGTTGAGTGCCGTCTTAAAGGCTTATTGTGTGGGCGCTGGTGTTGAGGCCGTGGACGCGGAGCAAGCCTATGGGATCGTGCGTGGATACCTAAGCGATGGCGGGGACACACCGCGCTCAGAGATGCAGCCTTTGTTGCTTGCCTATGGCATTGACGCGTTCGAGACCGGCGGGCAAATCGTGTTCCGCTCAAGAACCGGTCGGACCGATGTCGTTCTGAACCGTGAAACATTGGTTGAGCGTGACGGGCAAGGCGATTTTGAAAGCGCAAGATCGGCTGAGGGCGAGGAAGCAGGGCGGGTACGCGTTGGTTTCCTTGGCGCTGACGGCGAATTCGAACCGGTTTGGGAAGATGCAAGCCAAGCGGATTCTGAGGCGGCTGTCGTCTCTGTCAGTGAGTTTCCATTGGTTTTGACACGTTCTGAGGGGCGATTGGTGGCCGAACGTTGGTTGTCCGAGGGCAAAGTTGCGCGCGATCGGGTGAATTTTTCGGTCCCGCCGTCCTGTGTCGATGCCAAAGTCGGGAGTGTCATTGATGTCGGTGATGGGGCAAAATATCGAATTGATCGCGTGGAAAGCACCGAGTCCAAACAGATCGAGGCCGTGAAGGTTGATCCCGAGGCCTATCGGTTGGCCCGCATCGAGGATGAACCGCCGGTTATCGCGCCGTATTTAGCGCCTGTGCCGGTGTTTCCGCTGTTTTTGGACCTGCCGCTGATTTCAGGAAACGAAGATCCGTTTTCGCCTCATGTGGCGGTGACGGCATCGCCTTGGCCTGGTCAGGTTGGTGTCTTTCGAGAAAACGCGACCGGGACGTTTGATCTGAGCCATGTGATTTCGGAAAAAGCCTCGGTGGGTCGAACGGAAAGCGTTCTGACGCGGGCGACCGGTGGCGTGATTGATCGCGGTCCGGATTTGCAGGTCAAAATGGCCAGCGGGACGCTGGACAGCGCGTCTTGGGCGTCGGTTTTAAACGGAGCAAATCGCATCGCGATTGGGAGTGGCGCGTCCGATGAGTGGGAAGTTCTTCAGTTTGCCGAGGCCGAGTTGATTGCGCCGGACACCTATCTGCTGAAAAATCGGTTGCGTGGGCAATTTGGTACCGACGCATTTGCACCGGATGAGTGGCCGGTCGGTTCGATTGTCGTTTTGCTGAACGAGGCGCTCGGTCAAGTGGCGCTCTCTCCGAGTGATCGCGAGCTGAGCCAGCGGTTTCGCACAGGACCGGTGAGCAGGCCGATCGATGATGCATCCTTTGTCGAGACCGAGGCGGCATTTTCCGGGGTCGGGTTGCGGCCCTTTAGTCCCTGCCATTTGCACAAGAACGGCGACTTGTTCACGTGGGTCAGACGCACGCGGGTCGGGGGGGATGCTTGGACCACGCCTTCGGTGCCGATTGGTGAAGAAAGTGAGGTTTATGTCGTTCGGGTTCTGTCGAACGGTCAAATCCTGCGGGAGGTGCAGACGACTAGCCCGTCTTGGACGTACGATGCGGCCACGCGGGTGGAGGACGGTAATTTGACGGCCTATTCGATTGCTGTGGCACAGGTGTCGGCGGTGTTCGGCGCTGGGGGGGCGGCCGTTTTGGACGTGGTCGAATAGATGCGACGGGTTTTAGCACTTGATGTAAAGGCCGCTGCCGCTGCGCTTGTCAAATTGCCCGAGGATGAGCGCGGGCGCATGTGCGAGTTGTGGATACATCAGGCGGATTGGGCGCATAAGTATATGAAAGCAACCTGCAAACCGCATGCTGTTTGGGGGAATGGCAGCTTGCTCGATGCGATGCATATTCGAGAGTTTGACGTGTTTGATTTCGGCAACCCCGAACATTGTTCGGCGATGGAGACAGTGCTGGGGTGCTTGGTTGCGCATAAGTGCGTCAAGCGCACTAGCCAGTCGCGCAACTGACGCATCGGGTGCAGGCGAGATCGATTTCCAAGCGTTTGCGTGGAATGGACTCGCCGCAATCGTCGCAATAGCCGTAGTCGCTGTCCTCAATCCGCCCAAGCGCTTGCGTCAGCCGGTGGATTTCCACTTCGCGGCGGTTTTCAAGGGCGATGGCCATGGCCTGCTGTTGAAGGGCGTCCATCCGCGAGAGACGTCCGATAGATTGCTGGTCGAGTTCGACGATTTTGGTGGCCTCGGTTGCCTCGAGAATTTCTTCCTTTAGTTTAAGCAGTTTTTGGGAAATTAATTCTCGGAACCTTGATATTTCTGCGGCTTCCAATATGTCACCTCTCAGGCTTTGCATTTTGATTTAAAACGCATTTTAGTCTATAAAGAAGCTGAAAGGGCCCTTTGGCAATGTTTGAAGCAAGCGCAAAAATGACCGAGCTTGATCCCGTTTGGGATCGAATTCGTCGCGAATCCGAGGAAATCGTGGCCAATGAGCCACTGCTTGGAGGCATGGTTCATTCGTGTATTCTGCATCACGACAAGCTGGAACGCGCACTTGCCTACCGAATGGCGATGAAACTTGCTTCGGGTGAAATTTCGGAACAGATTTTGCGCGAGATTGCGGATGAGGCCTATAAATCCGATCCATTTCTGGCCGAAGCGGCGCGAGCGGACATTGTAGCGGTAACCGAGAGAGACCCCGCCTGTCAGCGATTTGTGCAGCCGCTTTTGTATTTTAAAGGCTATCAGGCTATTCAGGCCTACCGCGTTGGCCACTGGCTTTGGAAACGGGGCCGCAAGGATTTGGCGAGCATGTTCCAGATGCGCATTTCCGAAGTGTTCGGCATCGATATTCACCCCGCCGCAAGGATCGGCAAGGGCTTGATGATCGACCACGCGCATTCGATTGTGATCGGTGAAACGGCTGTCGTGGGTGACAACGTCTCGATGCTGCATTCCGTGACGCTTGGCGGCACCGGAAAAGAGGAAGAAGATCGCCATCCGAAGATTGGTGATGGTGTGCTGATCGGGGCTGGCGCGAAGGTGCTTGGCAACATTCAGGTCGGGTGCTGCTCGCGGATCGCGGCTGGGTCGGTTGTGTTGAAAGATATTCCCCCTGCAACCACCGTTGCTGGTGTTCCGGCGAAAGTGGTTGGCAAAGCAGGATGCGATCAGCCAGCGCTTGAAATGGACCAAATGGTTGGCGACTCAAAGGGTGTCTGAGGGTTAATCCCGTTTAAGTTCGCTTAAGATTTCTGCGCGGTTCTGATCTCGGATTGGGGCCGCGTTTATTTTTGCCGCGTCCTTGGAGAACCTCGGCGCTGGCGCTGCTTGCAGGGCGCCTTGGGTGTGTTGCCATGATCCTCGGGCCTGCATATGGGCATCGCTGAGCGAGTCGTCGGGGCTTTTAACCACGGCGACACAAGCGTCTGACCCGTGGAACACCTCATCCCAATGCGTTGAGGGTTTTGCCGCGATGATTGCGGCAAGCCGTTCAGTCTGTTGCGGCCAGTGGGTTTTGTCGTATTGGTCGCGAAATTCGCGCTGATCCGCCAGCCCCATGAGATCCAGGAATTCGCGATAGAACTTTGGCTCAAGACATTGAATAGACAGATATTTTTCGTCCCGACAGATGTAGGTTCTGCACCAATGCGGCCCATCGAGCAGGCTTTGGCCGCGGGTTTCCTCGAGTTGGCCAGATTGGCGAACGGCCATGAGAAGGTTCATCATATGAGCAGAGCCATCGACGATAGAGGCATCGACAACCGTGCCTTTGCCGGTGGCCTTTGCGTTGAGCAAACCCGCCAAAACGCCAATCACGAGGTAGTTTGCCCCGCCGCCGATGTCGCCAACAAGCGTGGCGGGTGTCATCGGCGGCGACCCCGGGGCGGATGAATACCAGAGAGCGCCGGATGTGGCGATGTAGTTGAGGTCGTGACCCGCTTGCGTGGCCCGAGGGCCGGTTTGGCCCCATCCTGTCATGCGTCCGTAAACCAGCGCGGGGTTGCGTTGATGGCAGACCTCGGGGCCAAGGCCGAGACGCTCCATAACGCCCGGGCGGAAGCACTCGATCACGGCGTCGCTGCTGTCGATGATCGCGAGGGCAGTTTCAACATCGGCTGGATCTTTCAGATCAAGGGCAATCGACCGTTTTCCCCTGTCCAGAAGCGATTTTTCCGAGGTGATTTGACCCTCTGTTGCCTTGCGGTGGATGACGATGACATCCGCGCCAAGGTCGGCCAAATGCATTGCCGCAAAGGGGCCGGGCCCGAGACCTTCGATTTCAACGATGCGGATACCTTGCAGCATGATATTTTCCCGATGACCAGACTTCGGGAAAGTAAGCGCCATGGCGGTTTGGAGATCGGAAGAGCAC
>JBELFK010000051.1:0-14889 GCA_042092935.1 Paracoccaceae bacterium
AGGCAGTTACGCGGTGAATGACGGCGCATAAAACGAAACTACTCCCTGCGGGCCGCGGATTAGTCCTTGGCCATGAGGGCTGCGCGCAACTTGCTTGCGGCCTTTTGCATGACCTCTTTACGGGCAATCGTGCCTTCGATCGACATACGTTGCGTCGGACCATGCACCGCAATCGCGGCGACAAATCGACCGTCTGAATCCGTGACGGGAACGGCCAGGGCCACCATGCCGTCCATAAATTCTTCCCGATCAAGCGAGTATCCCTGACGCCGAATAAGCGCCAACTCGTCGAGCAGGGCCTCGGGTTCCGTTAGCGTGTGTTCGGTCATTTTATCCAGCTTCAGCGTCGCAACGATTGCCTTGCCGGCTTTGGGCGAAAGGCTGGCCAAAAAGCACTTTCCACTGGCCGTACAGTGAAACGGTACGTTTGACCCAATGGGAAGCTGAATACGAAACGCCCAGTCGGTCTCAACACGGTCGAGGTATTTCATGCCGGAATTCTCGGGCACAACGAAGTTGACGGTCTCGCGGGTTTCAAACGCGATTTCCTGAAGGATCTGGCGGCGGGCAATGTGGTCGCTGGAATTGTGCAAAAGCCCTACCCCCAATTCACGCAGCCTTCTGGCGACTTGGTAACGTCTGGATTTGCCATGGCGCGAAATAAAGCCGTTTTCCTCTAGCGTCGTACAAAGCCGATGCACGGTCTGCTTGGGCAGTCCCAACGACTCGTTGATTTGCGTCGCCGTCATCGGCTGATCGCTTTTCCCCAACACCTCGAGAATGAGCAATGTTCGAAGATTGGTCGGAATGCGCTGTGCAGATGACATTAGATTTACCGCCTCTCAAAAAAGATTCGTGCATTTAGCGCGAATCAATGTAGTGTCCATATCTACTATAAACGGGACTAAAAGTCTCATTTTTTGACAAAAAGGTCGATATGGAGTTTGACTTCATCGTAGTCGGAGCTGGATCCGCCGGATGTGCCGTCGCAAACCGTCTTTCTGAAGACGGTAAATATAGCGTTGCGCTGCTTGAGGCTGGCCCCCGAGACACAAGTCCGTGGATCCATATTCCGGTCGGCTATTTCAAAACGATGGACAATCCGAAAAGCGACTGGCGCTACAAAACCGAGGTCGATCCGGGCATCGCAGGCCGCTCGATCCCCTGGCCACGTGGTCGCGTTTTGGGTGGCTCAAGCTCGATCAACGGGTTGCTTTATGTACGCGGTCAGGCGCAGGACTATGATGGATGGGCGCAAATGGGCTGCACCGGCTGGGCCTGGGACGAGGTGCTGCCCTTCTTTAAGAAATCCGAAAGCTGGGAAGGCGAGGACGAAACCGGCGTGCGCGGCACCGACGGCCCGCTGTCGGTGCAGCATTCTCGCCTGACCCGCGAGATCGTCGATACCTGGGTCGAGGCGGCTGTCGCAGCAGGCTATCGCCGCAATGATGACTATAACGGTATCGATCAAGAGGGCGTCGGCCACTTTCAACTCACGATGAAAGGGGGGCGCAGGTGCTCATCGGCTGCGGCCTATCTGGCACCGGCGCGGGATCGCAAGAACCTTAAAGTCATAACAGACATCCAAACTGAGAAAGTTCTGATACAAGACGGTCGCGCCATTGGTATTCGCGCGCGCCACAAAGGCAAGATGACCGAGATCACCGCCAGATGCGAAGTCGTGTTAAGCGCAGGCGCGATCGGATCGCCTCAGATTCTGATGCTGTCAGGGATCGGAGACGTGGACGAGCTTAAGCCGCATGGCATAGAGGTATGTGCGGATTTGAAGGGCGTCGGAAAGAACCTTCAAGATCACCTTCAAGCGCGGCCTGTCTTCAAGACGGACCTCAGCACGATCAACGTTGAAACCAACAACCTGTTCAAACAGGCGCTCATTGGTCTTCAATATGCACTGACTCAGCGGGGTCCAATGACAATGGCCGCCAGCTTGGGAACAGGTTTCTTGAAAACCGAAGACCATCTCGAAACGCCGGATATACAGTTCCACATCCAGCCGTGGAGCGCTGACAAACCAGCCGACGGACCGCACAGGTTCTCGGCGTTTACGGCATCTGTCCTTCAATTGAGACCGGAAAGCGCCGGTCATCTTACGATTAAATCGGCGAATATGGACGAACATCCAGAAATTCACCCAAATTACCTAGCCACCGACACGGATTGCCGCACGCTTGTCAAAGGCATCCAAATTGCCCGCAAGATTGCGCAAACCGAACCACTGAAGTCACACATCACGCAGGAACATGCGCCGGGCGCTGGCGTGGCAGACGACGACGAGGTCGCAATTCTGGATTGGGCTCGCCGTACGGCTGTGACGATCTATCATCCGACCGGCACCTGCAAAATGGGGATCGACCCTATGGCCGTCGTCGACCCGACCTTGCGGGTCAAGGGCGTTCAGGGGCTTCGGGTCGCGGATGCGTCGATCATGCCCCAGATCGTCAGCGGCAATACCAATGCCCCCGCCATAATGATCGGCGAGAAAGCCGCCGCGTTCATCCTAAAGGACGCCCGCCAATGATCCATGGCGTTGGCATATCACGTTTTCCATGCCGAACGGGCCTCATCGCCCTTTGGCCAAAAACCAACCACTGCCGGGCATTTGCCTTCGCCCTTGGCAGCAAAGAAAACGACCTGAAGGCAAAACATCTAGGGAGGAACAATAATGTTCAAACTAAAACATGTAGCGACTGGTGCAGTCGCGCTTGCACTAATGACATCGTCCGCGATGGCGCAAAAGGTTTTGCGCATCCAATCGGTGCTTCCATCAACCGCCGACGAAGTCTTCATGCTCAACGAATTCGGCAAAGACGTCGCTGATTTGACCGGCGGCTCACTGACAATCGAAGTCCTGCCTGCGGGCGCCGTCGTTGGCCCTCGTGACATTATGGACGCGGTTGATGCAGGTCTCGTCGAGGGCGGATTTGCCTGGACGCACTATTGGGGCGGCAAGCACGTTGCGGCCAACCTGTTTGGCGCACCAATTGCCGGTGCCGGTGTTGGTCTCGACAACATCGCGTTCCTAAGCTGGTTCCAATACGGCGGCGGTAAAGAGCTTTATGACCGTCTCTGGGATGAAATGGGCGTAAACGTCAAAGCCTTCATGCTTCAGCCTGTTGGTCCTGAGGCGCTTGGATGGTTCCCAGAGCCAATCGAATCCATGGATGACTTCCGTCAGATGCGCTTCCGCGCGCCTCCCGGAATGGTTGGGGCCGCCTATGCAGACATCGGTGTTCCAGCCGTTGCGATGGGTGGTGGAGACATCCTGCCAGCGCTTGAAAAAGGCACGATCGATGCAGCAGAATGGTGCTGCCCGAAGCCTGACTCGGTCTTTGGCTTCCAGAAAGTGCTCAAGTATTACTACTTGCAGGGTCTGCACCAGGTTGTTGTGAACGCCGACATGTATGTGAACGGCGACTTCTACGATAGCCTTTCGGATCTTGAGAAGAAGGCACTCGAAGTTGCAGCGAACGCATCGCTGTCCAAGTCAATGTCCTACCGCATTTATGAAAACGGTAAGGCTCTGAAGAACCTGACGGACAACGAAGGTGTTATTCTAATGGACACACCTGCGGACTACTTCCCCGAGTATATGGCAGCCGCCAAAAATGCTCTGCAAGCTGCTGCGGATGAGAATGAATTCTTCGCAGAAGTGTGGCAGTCTCAGAAAGACTTCGCGGATATTGCGGTTCCATTCTGGGCAGGTGCACAGGCTTCAAACGCCAGCTTGGGCAAAGCACACGCTGATACGCTGAAATAAAGTCAGCCATTTAGGCGGGGCCCGTCATTGGGCCCCGTACTTCATTTTCGACAAGGGCACGCGCCTTTTTCAAAAATGAAGACCCAAAAAGGGCACTTTGACAAAAGGGAGAATGGGGATGGCCGCAGATGAGGTGAACCCGGATGAGCTTGAAATTGCAGACGAGCTGATTGCGGAACGACGTTCGGAAGCCCCTGGCGAAACACCAGAGGACATGACCCCATGGCAACGGCCAATAACGGCGGCCATCGATGTTTTGAACTATCGCGCTGGCCAAGCCATTTCGCTGTTGATGGTGCCGCTGATCGCGGTCGTGGTGTGGGAAGTTCTCTCGCGCAACTCATTCTCGATCCTGTCCAATGCAGGCTTTGAGGAATTTGCACGCTCGCTTGGTCTTGGTCCGACGTTGTGGGTCTACGACACCAGCCGCATGCTGGCCGGTGTGCTGTTCATGGCGGCCGCGGGCTACGGTTTGATGCGTGGTGTGCATATTCGCGCCGACTTCCTCTACCGCAACTGGTCGAACAAAACGCAAGCGACGGTCGACGCAAGTCTTTACCTGTTGTTCTTCATGCCCTCGATGATTTTCTTCACGGTCGTCGCCTCGCAATTTTGGTGGCTGGCGTTCTCGACCAGTGAAACAATGGCAATCGACAGCGCCTGGGGTCCGCTTTTGTGGCCTGCGCGTCTTGCCATGCCGGTTGGCGGATTCCTGTTGATGCTGCAAGGCATTCCCGAAATATTCCGCGCCTTTCACAAGATGGGTAAAAAGCGCGAACGTATATTTGTGCGCGCCCTGCCCGTCTATCTGATCGCGCTTACGTGGCTTGTTCTGGCAATCTTTGCCCCTGACGTCGTTCCGGGCGGCGAGTGGTTTACCGACATCATGAAAATTCGTCCGAGCCTGTCGAAACCGACCATCGGGCTTATCATGCTGGCGGCGATGCTATTCGTGATTTTCATCGGGTTCCCAATCTCATTTACCCTGATTTTCCTGGCGATGGTCTTTGGAATATGGGGCGCAAACTTCAAGCTGACCACCTTGCTGATGACGTTGAATACCAACTCAACCATGCTGAACGACCAACTGATGGCGGTTCCACTGTTCGTCCTGATGGGCATCATCATGGAGGCCGCAGGCCTGATGGAACGTCTGTTTGCCTCGATCCAGATGATTATGGCCCGTGTTCGAGGAGCGCTTTTCATCGCCGTTTTGATCGTTGCCACGATCTTTGCCGCAGCAACCGGTATTGTCGGCGCGTCCGTCACGCTGCTGGGCATCATGGCCGGCGCAACCATGAGCCGCTCTGGCTACAATGTGCAACTCGCGGCGGGCACGATTACGGCGGGCGGAACATTGGGGATCCTTATCCCGCCGTCCATCATGCTGATCGTCATGGGACCGGTTCTCGAGGTGTCAACGCTCGATCTGTTCCGAGGCGCTTTCGTTCCAGGCGCTTTGCTGGCCTCGCTCTATTTGATCTACACGCTTGGCCGCTGTTGGCTTGACCCAAGTTTGGGGCCAATTCTGGCCGAGGAAGACCAGCCCGACACCTCAAACTACTATGGTGCCGAGGTCGCCCTGATTTGTTTGGGTGTGCTCACCGTGTCGCGCGTGTTTGGCCTTGGCCTAGAGGGCACCTTCCGCGATCTGATGCCCTTTGGTGGATTGGTTGTGCTGCTGGCGGCCATGGCGCTTGCCTATGCAGCCTTTCGAAACCTGACCATTCTTAGAATTGTTCTGCCGATTGCGCTGCTGTTTCACATCTACATGATCTTCGCCAACATCGGTGCGGATGGCGGTTTGCCGATCTGGCCCATCGTATTCGCTGCCTTCACTGTTTTGCTGGGATATTTGGCCCTGCCGATTTACAAGCCCGAGGCGGACGGAGGCTTTTATTTTGCCGATCTGTGGGTCGAGTTCTTCGCCGGACTAATGCCGCCGACGATCCTGATTTCCTTTGCTTTGGGGTCAATACTTCTCGGCTTTGCCACGCCTGCCGAGGCCGCAGCGATGGGCGCGTTTGGTGCGATTTTGCTCTCGATCGGCTACGGCAAATTCACCGTCCCGAGCTTCTTTGACAGCTTGATAAAGGCACTGGAAATCACCGTTCTCATCATGTTCCTTGTCGCGGCGTCAAACTTCTTTGGCGCAGAGTTCAGCGCTTTGGGCACACCGAAAATGATGACCGAGATGTTGTTGGGCTTGGATATATCCCCCTATCTCATCCTGATTTTGGTCATGGCGCTTATCTTCCTGCTGGGCTGGCCGTTGGAGTGGGTTCCGATCGTGTTGATCGTCGTGCCAATCCTTCTGCCGACCGTCGAGGCTTTGGACGTCTATGGTCTGAACCGCTACGACCTGATGGTTTGGTTTGGCATTCTGGTCGCGGTTAATTTGCAAACGGCCTGGCTGTCGCCGCCCGTGGCGCTATCAGCCTATTTCCTGAAAGGCGTTGTTCCAAACTGGGATCTCAAGGACATTTACCTTGGCATGATGCAATTCATGCTGGTGCAACTTGTCGGTCTGGTCCTTCTTTTCATCTTCCCGCAGTTGGTGCTTTGGCTACCGGCGGTCATGTCAGGAAATTAAATTATGACGACGCAACGTAGCTCGCTCTCTTACCTCAAGTGGCCGCTAATCGTGACCTTTATCGGCCTGTGCCTGACCGCTTGGTTGGGTTGGGCGACCGAAGGCACGATGTCTGGGGTCATGTCGTTTCTGATTGTCGGCACGGTTCTGGCAGCCTTGGAAATCGCCTTGTCCTTTGACAACGCCATCGTCAATGCCAACAAACTCGTGGAAATGACACCCGTCTGGCAAAGACGCTTCCTGACTTGGGGGATTCTCATCGCTGTATTCGGGATGAGGATCGTGTTCCCGCTTGCGATTGTGGCTATCTTCGCGTGGATCAATCCCTTTGCGGCTATGCATTTGGCCCTGTCCGATCCAGACGAGTATTCTCGCATCATTGGCAATGCAAAAGGGCCGATCTCGGCCTTTGGCGGGACGTTCCTGATGATGGTGGCGCTGAAGTTCTTCATCGACGAAGACAAGTCAATTGACTGGATTGAGATACTTGAGCGTCGGCTGCGCAAATGGGGCTCGATCCGCGGCTTCGAGATCGCGCTGGTACTTGTCATCGTCTTGCTAATTACCCGTGCTATTCCGGAATCCGAGAAGGCTCCGTTTGTGACGTCAGCGATTATGGGACTGCTCGTCTTCACGCTCGTTGACGGTCTTGGAACCTATCTCGATGGGATCGCCGGATCGACGGCTTCGGTCGGGGCCAAGGGCGGTTTGGGTGCATTTATGTATCTCGAAGTGCTTGATGCGAGTTTCTCGTTCGATGGCGTCATCGGTGCCTTTGCATTGACCACCAACATTCTGTTGATCGCGATCGGTCTGGGCATCGGCGCGATGTACGTGCGCTCAATGACGATCCTTTTGGTCGACAAAGGCACTTTGGCCGAATTCAGATACCTTGAACACGGGGCGTTTTATTCAATCTTCGCACTGTCCATCGTGATGTTTGTTCAATCGCTCTACCACGTGCCTGAACTTATCACCGGAGGCGTCGGGATGACGCTGATCGGCTATGCGTTCTTTGCGTCGATCAGATACAATAAACGCACGGCTTAGCGCGGCTGACCTTCGGCCAGACTTTCCAAAAATCCCGTGATGATTTTTTGAAGTTTGGCCGCGCCGACTGGGGCGCTCGCCTTGGTGTGTTCGTGGCTGATGTGCTCGTGGCCCAGCCCGGCGGCCATGTTTGTCACGACCGAAATCGCGCAGCATCTTAGCCCGAGGAAACGCCCCAAAATGACTTCGGGCACGGTGGACATACCTACTGCGTCTGCGCCCAAAATCCTGAGCATCCGAATTTCCGCAGGCGTTTCAAAATTGGGGCCGGAATACCAGGAATAGACGCCTTCGATCAGGGGAATACCCTCGCGCGTGGCGACGGATTTTAGCGTGTCTCGAAGCGCGGGATCATAGGCGTTTGTCAGGTTCACAAAACGGCGGTCGGTCGGCTCACCTATCAGCGGACTAAGGCCAGAATAGTTGATATGATCCTTTATCAGCATCAAGTTTCCGGGTGGAATTTCCGGTAAAAACGACCCGCAGGCATTCGTTGCAAAAAGCGTCTCAACCCCAAGTTCGGCCAGCACCTCAAGCGGAACCCGCATGGCGTCGGCACGGCCGTTTTCATAGTAATGCTCTCGCCCGCCCAATATGGCGACCTCAACGCCGCTCAGAGACCCGATGACCAGTTTGGGCGCATGCCCCGAGACCCCAGCGTGCGGAAAACGGGGCAAATCTGCGTAGTCGATGGCAACGCCGTCCACCAAATCAGCCAAATGCCCGAGACCGGATCCCAGGATGAACCCAATCTTGGCGCTCGGGTTCGTCACCTTCGCGCGAATGATGTCCAGCGCTTGTTTTGTGCTCATCTTAGATCCTCCGTCGCGAACGGCCATGCATGTCGAAAGCCGCCCTTCGTCACATCTTTAGGCGTGAAACATCCACCGGCAAGAGATTGTTAAATTTCTTCACCGGATCAACCGATGATAGACGTACTTGACCGTGAAATGGTATCACCCTTGCGACGGCCTGTTCGGTTTGAGCTGGCGTATTATTGTGTGGCAGATTTTATGCGTTCCAAAATTCGATCTTTGACGTCCCGTTGCGTAAAATTACTGGCAACTGTGCTCGCGCTCGGGGCTTTGGCGACCCCTCCCGCCCTCGCGCAAGACAATCAGCAAAACATTCTCAACCCCTCAATGGCGCTCAATTTGAACGGGATCAGCGACTGGACGTCACAGCACCCCTTTATCAATGCCGCGAAATACGCGCGACCGTGGCTTGGACATCTTGAGGGACGTTGGGGCGGCATCAGCAATGAGCAATTGCGCGCAACCGGTCATGTGAACGAACGCGGCTGGCCTGTGGCAATGCCCGACAACTCTCGCAAGCTGTCCTCGCTTGTTTTCACCGATCAACCCGCAGACCTGCAATCCGTGCGCGGGCGCTACCGTCTGACATATGAGGGCGACGTTGACATTGGCATGTCCGGTTCGGCCCGTATTATCAGCCAGAAACCGGGTGAGATTTGGTTCGAATATCGCGCCGACGGCGTCCAGCCAGTGTCGGTCGATCTGACACGGATAAACCCCGACGCCCCGCTGACAAAGCTCGAGATTGTCCATGAAGACAATATCGCTGCATTCGAGGTCGGCGCGCTGTTCAATCCAAACTGGTTGAAATTGGTCAAGGACTTTCGCGTGTTGCGCATGATGGGCTGGATGAGCACCAACAACTCAACCGTCGAAACATGGGCGCAAATGCCAACGACCGCGGATTATACTTACAGCGACGGCGTGCCGATCGATGTGATGATTGAGCTGGCAAACCTTATCGGAATTGATCCGTGGTTTACGCTGCCGCATATGTCGGATGACGATTTGGTTCGAAACTTTGCGCAAGTCGTAAAAACCAAATTGGATCCCTCGCGCCGTGCCTACGTGGAATATTCAAACGAGGTTTGGAATTTCCTGTTTGACCAAACCCGATGGGCGGACGCACAGGCGAAAGAGCTCTGGGGCAGACGCGCAGGTGGGGATGCCTTTATTCAATACGCCGGATTACGTGCAGCCCAGATTGCCCAAATATTCGACGAGGTTTTTGGCGATGAGGCCGATGCCCGACTGGTCAACGTCATTTCCGTTCACACCGCTTGGACAGATTTGGCCGAAGCTCAACTGTCCGGCCCGCTTTTACGTCGCATGTCCGACCACGACCCGTCACAGGTTTTTGACGCTTATGCGGTCACGGGATACCTCCGCCCCGATTTTGAGGACGGGGAAACGGGTGACATTCTCAGGGGGTGGCTGGAAGGAGGTGGGCGCGACTATGTCTTTGAACAGATTGACAAATCGATCCGCGAGACTCGGCTGAAAAACCTCAAAGACGTCTATTGGCCTGAGCATGCGGCCCGCGCACAAAGCTATGGGCTTGATCTGATAATGTACGAAGGCGGCACGCACGTCATTCTGCCCTACAACGAACCCGTCGATGAAGACCTGATCGCGCTTTTGAACGATTTCAACTACAGCCCGCAAATGGCGCAGCTCTACGACGAGGCCATAGAGATATGGTATGAAAGCGGCGGATTGCTTTTCAACGCCTTCGTCGATGTCGCCATTCCGTCTCGATACGGAAGCTGGGGCCTGTTGCGCCATATCGACGACAGCACGGCCCGCTGGGACATAATTTCGCAGCGCAACCTCGTGCCAAGCAAGTATGAGCTTGACCGCGACCCGCGCGATTTCCAAAGTGGCGTCTTCATGGCATCGACAGAATCCGAAATCATTGAGGGCACACCCCGAAACGACGTTTTGATCGGAACCGATGGCGACGACATATTGCTGCCCTCGGGTGGATACGACCGCCTGAACGGAGGCGACGGCTTCGATCAAATGCACCTAAGCGGCCTACTCGACGACTACAATTTCAGCGCCGATCAAGGGCGGTTTCTGGCAACTTCGCAGGATCAAACCGTTTATTTCACCGGCCTCGAATATATCGTCTTTCCAAGCGAAGGCCTGGCCTTGTTTCCCGAAGATCTGATCCCGTAACATGAATGCCAAGAAGTCGCCCTATTCAACGCAACATTTTCCCTTTAAGTCATAAGAAACAAAATGCTGAACCTAATTTGGGCGCGCGCGCGCAGACAACTATGAGCAGTCAAAACCGGTCAGCCAACAGGTAGTACAGTTTTATGGCATCAATTATTGAGCGTATAAAAGGGTCGAGCATAATGCAGAAGGCTGTGCGCAGCTCTGCACTTACAATCGGGTATTTCGGCGCGTCTCAAATAATCCGACTGCTTTCAAACCTTGTTCTGACCCGCCTGTTGTTCCCCGAGGCCTTCGGAATCATGGCGCTTGCAACGGTCTTTCTGACCGGATTGAACCAATTCTCGGACATTGGCGTCACGCCCTCTGTCATTCGCAGTAAGCGGGGCGAAGACCCACAGTTCCTCAACACCGCCTGGACGTTGAAGATCATTCGCAGCTTTGTGTTGTGGCTCATCGCTTGGACGATGGCCTGGCCACTAAGCGCGTTTTACGGCGAGCCGCTTCTCGCGCAAATCATCCCTGTCATGGCGACGACCCTGATCCTCGAAGGCTTGCTGCCGACAAAGATTGAATTGTCCTACAGGCACTTGAAACTGGGACCGCTGACGGCAATTGAACTTTTAGCCAATCTGCTCGGCGTCACGGTCATGATTATTCTGGCCTGGACCATGGGGTCGATCTGGGCGCTCCCGATCGGAACCGTCATTGGTGCGGCCATTCGGCTGGTTTGCCATCATTTCCTGCTTCCCGGGCAGAAGAACTGGTTTCACTTTGACGTCCATGCGCTCAGCGAATTGATTAGTTTCGGGAAGTGGATTTTTCCCGCGACAATCGCAACCTTTATCATGATCGAAGCTGACAAATTCCTGCTGGGTAAATACGTCACGCTTGAAACCCTCGGGATATACAACATCGGGTATTTTCTGGCGAGCTTCCCCTTCATGCTGTCGCGGGTTTTGGGGTCGCGCGTGATGGTTTCTTACTACAAGAACGCCAACGATCAAGACTCGCTCGGGACAAACAAAAAGGCCCGAAAACTGCTGTTCAGCCTGTTCGGCGGCATGGCGATGTCCGTGATCCCGCTGGTGCTTATCGGTACGTGGTTGGTCGGTTTTCTCTATGATGAGCGCTACGTGTCGGCCGGATTGGTCTTGGTCACGCTGACCGCGATGCACATTCCCCACATCGCGCAAATTCCCTACCAAAACGCGGTTCTCGCGATTTCCAGCGCGCGCAATTACTTCACGCTGATGGCGATCAAGGCCGTCATTGTGGTCGCCTGTATCTGGATCGGTCTTGAAAACTTCGGGTTGCTTGGGGCGATCCTTGGGCAAGGTGTCGCGATGATCTTGGTCTACCCCGTCATCATATTCTACGCACGAAAAGTGAAAGCCCATGATCCGCTGTTTGACGTGACGATGATGTCCATCGCCGGTGCGGCTCTTGGGCTGGCTTGGTGGCTGTATTCGGATCAAATCACAAATCTAATTGTGTATTAATTGGAAACAATAAGCCCAATTGCCTTGCTTATTTTCCAATACGGAGACACGATAGATTGGAATTTTGTGGATTTCCGTCAATTGTTTCCCCAATGACGCCTCAAAAAATCCTTTTTCGCTCATTACGAAACAAAGTGAGAATTGAGCAGCGAGACAAAAATGGGTTCCGAGTACGACAGTAACGCCTATGCCGATGGCGATATTGCGATTGTGGGTATGGCCGTTCATTTGCCGGGTGCCGACAATATCCAGCAATTCTGGAGCAATTTGGCGGATGGTGTCGAATCCATTCAAAAACTCTCCGAGAAAGAGCTTTTGCGTGCGGGCGAGCCTTTGCATCGCATCAAGAACCCGAACTATGTCCCTTCGGCTGCAAAATTGGATAATTTCGAAATGTTTGACGGGGATTTCTTTGGCCTTAGCCCAAAGGAATCCGCGATCATGGACCCTCAGCACCGCCAGTTTTTGGAATGCTCTTGGGAGGCCATGGAAAACGCAGGCCACCCGCCCGAAAGCATCGACGGGCCAGTCGGGGTCTATGCGGGCTGCGGCATGGGCAGCTATTTTTACTTCAACATTTGTTCGAACCCTGACCTCGTTGAAGACACCGGCATGTTTTTGCTGCGCCACACCGGCAACGACAAGGATTTCCTATCGACACGCCTGAGCCATATCCTCAATCTCAAAGGCCCGTCGATCAACATCCAAACCGCGTGCTCAACGTCTCTGGTTGCGACCCACTACGCCTGCCAATCGCTTCAAAACGGCGAATGCGACATGGCGCTGGCGGGCGGTGTCACTGTCGAATTGCCCCATGGGCGCGGATATATCTTTCAAGAGGGCGAAATTCTGTCCCCCGACGGGCACTGCCACGCCTTTGACCATCGCGCCCAAGGCACCGTTTTTGGCAGCGGCGTGGGTGTCGTGGTGTTGCGCCGGATCGAGGATGCATTGCGCGACGGCGATCACATTTGGGCGGTTATCAAAGGCTCGGCCATCAACAATGACGGGTCGGACAAGGCGGGGTATCTGGCCCCATCCGTTGATGGACAGGCGGCAGCCATAGCCGAGGCACATGCTATGGCGGATGTCACAGCCGACACGATTGACTATATCGAATGCCACGGCACAGGCACATATCTCGGCGATCCGATCGAAGTCGCGGCCCTGACACATGCCTTTCAGGAAACCACCAACGAAACCGGTTTTTGCAAAATCGGCAGCGTGAAAACCAACATCGGCCACACGGATACCGCTGCCGGAGTTGCCAGCCTCGTGAAGGCGTCGCTTTCGCTCAAAAACAAAACGATCCCGCCGACGTTGGGGTTTGAGAAACCAAATCCAGCCATCGATTTTGACAACAGCCCGTTTTCCGTCGCCGCACAGAAAACCGATTGGATTTCCCACAAAGGCCCACGACGTGCTGGCGTGAACTCTCTCGGGGTTGGCGGAACAAATGCGCACGTCGTGCTGGAAGAGGCCCCCACTCGCCCGCAATCTGAACCCTCGGACTGGCCATTCCAATTGCTGACTGTCTCGGCGAAATCTGCCAATGCATTGGACGATGCGACCGAGAACCTTGCCGCGGCTTTGGACGCAAATTCAGATGTCGAATTGGCCGACATCGCATGGACCTTGAAAGAGGGTCGTCGCGGCTTTGAAAAGCGGCGCGTTGTCGTGGCGGAGTCGCATGAAGACGGCGCGGCACTCTTGCGCGAAAACGATGCCCGCCGTGTGTTCACCCATACGCAGATTTCAAACGCTCCAAAACCGGTGCTCATGTTCCCCGGGGGCGGCGCGCAATACGCCAATATGGCGCGAGACCTCTATGAAACCGAGCCTGTGTTTCAGGATTGGATGGATCAAGGTCTGGAGGTGCTTCAAGCCAAAATTGATTACGATATTCGCGCGATTTGGCTACCCGACGCAGGCGACAGTGACGCCGCCAACGAAACCCTGCGCAAACCGTCGATACAACTGCCACTTATCATGATTGCCGAATACGCGCTTGCGCAGTTGTGGATGTCATGGGGTGTGACACCCGATGCCCTTATCGGCCACTCGATGGGTGAAAACACGGCGGCCTGCGTCGCCGGCGTTCTGAGTTTTGAAGACTGTATCGCACTGGTGCACCTGCGTGGAAAGCTGTTTGACACAGTGCCGGCAGGTGGAATGCTAAGCGTCCCGATCTCGGCCGAAGAGCTAACGAGCTACCTTGATGCCGAGTTGGACTTGGCTGCGGAAAATGGCCCCAGCCTCAGCGTCGCCTCAGGTCCAAGATCAGCACTTGAGCGGCTTAAAAATAAGCTGGCGGCTGACAAGGTTGACTGCCAGGACATTCCAATCGACATTGCGGCACATTCGCAAATGCTTGAGCCAATTTTGGATGATTTTCGGGCATTTTTGCAAAGCATTCATCTGAGCGCGCCATCGATCCCGTTCATTTCAAATCGGACTGGCGATTGGATCAAGAACAGCGAAGCAACCGATCCCGACTATTGGGTCGCCCACCTGCGCAACACTGTGTTTTTCGCCGCCGGCATCCAAACGCTCGCCGAAAATGCTGAACGGATTTATCTTGAGGTCGGGCCGGGCAAGGTCTTGGCGTCGTTGGCGCAATCGCATCCCGACGTGTCGTCCAATCAGGTCATCGGCACCCTGCGTCATGAGAAAGACGAGATCGCGGATGATAAATATTTCCTCGCGATGTTGGGCCGTCTTTGGGCTGTCGGTCTCGATTTTGACTGGTCGCAATATTGGGGCGATCAAAAACGCTATCGTGTGCCGCTTCCAACATATCCCTTCCAGCGCAGTGCCTACTTCATCGAACCGGGCGAAACCGGCGACCGTGAATTTGCCGAACCTCCAACGCGGATGGAACGGCTTGAAGATTGGGGCTATCGCCCCGTTTGGGTTCCAAAATCAGCCGATTGCCCAGTGGACATTGAATGCGACCTAAAGGACGCAGAT
>JBELFK010000051.1:14989-18754 GCA_042092935.1 Paracoccaceae bacterium
TGCCCAAGCCACTTCATATTTGCGTCGTTTCGTCGGATTCGATGAAAGTGCGCGACGAGGCGCTTCTTTATCCCGAAAAATCGATGGTCTCCGGCCCAATTCGGGTCGCCCCGCGCGAGTTTTCTGAGCTGACGTGCGCGCATCTCGACCTCAGCATCAAAAGCCGCGATGACGCTTTCAATCCTCAGATTCAGACCCGCCTGTCCAACCATGTGCTCGAAGAAATCCTGTCCGAGCCACGCGATTCTGTCGCCGCCGTGCGGGGCGGAAAGCGGTTTGTGCTGGATTGGCGCAACACCCAACTTCGGCGCAACGACAGGCTAAGTTCTCTGCCCAAAGGCGGAACCTGTCTGATTACAGGCGGGTTCGGCGGCATCGGGCTGTCACTCGCCCGTCACTTTGCCAAATCCCACCGCGCGAACCTTGTCCTGGTGTCGCGCGGCACCTTACCCGAGCGCGACCAATGGGATTATTATCTTGAGTCCAACGCCCCCAATGACCGAACCGCGCAGAGGATCCTGTCGGTGCGCGACCTCGAAGCGCTTGGCGTTGACGTGCTGCCGTTGTCGGCCAACATCAGCAACCTTGAAGAAATGCAAGCCGCCGCGCGACAAGCCAAGGATCGTTTCGGGCGCATCAACCTTGTGATCCACGGCGCTGGCGTTTTGGACGATTCGCCCATTCTTGGCCGCCGCCCGCAAGACACCGAGAAAGTTTTCGCCCCAAAACTGCACGGTACGCAGGTTTTGGCCAGTGTGTTCCCCGATGGCGACATTGACGACCTGGTTCTTTTCTCATCGACATCCACCTTCACGGCTCCGGCGGGTCAAGTTGATTACGTCGCCGCCAACGAATACCTCAACGCCTTTGCCAAGAGTCGCGCTGGTGGGAAGACCCGCGTGACCGCTCTCAATTGGGGAATATGGTCGGACGTCGGCATGGCCGCCGAAACCGCCGCGCCCAAGGATTTCGATCCGCAAGAGGTTCCGATGTCCATAGCCAAGTCCCCCCTTTTCGGCGACGCGCATTTCGACAAAGACGGCAACCGCATTTTCTATCGCAACTTCTCCGCCGATCAGGATTGGGTCTTTGACGAACACAGGACCAACGACAATAAGGCGCTGATGCCGGGCACCGGCTATATAGAACTTGCAGCCGAAGCCATGCACGAGCAGCATGAACCCTTCGGTTTTGACATCCAGAACCTCTATTTTATGAGTCCCTTCCATATCCCGGATGGCGCAACCCGCAGAATGCGCACGCGCATCAAGCGCAGCCGTTTGGGCTATGAATTCAAGGTTCAATCCAATCAACCCGACGACAGTCTTGATGCTTGGCAAACACACTGCGAATCCGAGATTGTCTTGTCTGAGGCCACCCGACCAGACCCGATTGACTTTCACAGGATCGGCAACCGGCTGGGGTGGACCCCCAGTGTCTCGGACGACCTGCGCATCTCTAGTCCACAGGATCATCTGCTGAAATTTGGGGATCGGTGGAACACGCTCGTTAATCAATCCATCGGAGACTCCGAAGGTTTGGCCGAGCTTCAGCTAACCGAAAAAGGCCAGTCAGACGAGGGCTTTATCCTCCATCCAGCGCTTCTGGACATTGCGACAGGCTGGGCCATTCAGCTGGTGCCGGGGTATGTCGGCAGCCACCTTTGGGTGCCGATGTCTTACCAATCGGTTCGCGTCTTCGCCCCGCTGACAGACAAGGTCTTTAGCTGGGCGCGGCTAAGCCCCCGACAGACAGACTTTGGCACAATGGCCAGCGTCGACGTCACGATCTGCGATCCACAGGGCAATGTGCTTGTCGACGTTGTCGGCTTCCAGATGCAGCGACAAGACCGCCCCGACTTTTTGGACACCGCGGCGCTGCTTTCCGCTCCGCTAGAAAGCGATACCCCCGCAACGGCAAGCGTTTCGGCGGCAACAAGCTCGCGTATGCGCCATTTGCTTAGCCAGGGCATCAAAAGCGACGAAGGCGTTGCGCTTTTTGACAGCGCCCTTGAGCAAGGCTTGTCGCAAATCGTCATAAGCTCGATGGATGTCAAAAAGCTGATCGCCAATACGATCGTCGAAAGCCAAGAGGCATTGCGCTCAACGACCCATAACTTCCAACGCCCAAAACTCGAAACCGAGTTTGCCAAACCAGAAAGCGAGGTCGAAAAGACCCTCGCCGAATTCTGGCAAGACCTGCTCGGTGTTCAGGATATTGGCGTGGACGACAGCTTTTTTGAGCTTGGCGGACATTCTCTGATCGCTGTGCGCATGTTTTCGCAAATTCGCAAATCATTCGGGGTGAATTTCCCGATCTCCGTACTATTTGAGGCCCCGACCATCCGGCAGATTGCAGGTCTTGTTGAAAAGCAAACCGGTCGCAAGACAACCGACGCTGATGGCCCAAGCACCGACGCCCTTGAAGAACGGCGTTTTAAGCATCTTGTCCCCATGCACGAAGGCGAAGGCGGCCCGCGCTACCCGTTTTTCCTTGTGGCAGGAATGTTTGGCAACGTTCTGAACCTCCGTCACTTGGCGCAGCTTTTGGGCAGTGATCGACCCTTCTTTGGGCTTCAAGCCAAGGGATTGCTGGGAAGTGATCGCCCGCACCAAACAATCCACGAGGCCGCCAAGGACTACATCGCCGAAATGCGTGCCGTGCAGCCGACGGGCCCCTATTTCATAGGCGGCTATTCCGGTGGCGGCATACACGCGCTTGAAATTGCCCAACAACTAAAAGCCGTGGGCGAAGAATGTGCGCTTTTGGTTTTGCTGGATACACCGCTGCCGAAACGCAGACCTCTTTCAACAATGGACCGGATTGGCATACAGCTTCAAAACGTCATGAAGGACGGGTTTAGATACCCTCTCAACTGGGTGCAATCACGCATCAAATGGCGTCTTAAGCAGAAAACCAAGGCAATAGCATTGCAGGTGGCCGAGCCCGAGCATCAGTTTCACAACGCCCAGATCGAGGCCGCCTTCCTCGGCGCAATCGAGCAATACGAACCAAACCAATGGGCCGGATCAACCGTTCTGTTCCGGCCACCGTTGGTGCCAAAATGGCAGTTGTCAAACGGCCACAAAATCAGTCACGAGCGCAGCTATTTGTTCGAAGACAATGATTGGGGCGATCTGTTGCCAAACATCCTAGTCTCCGAAGTCCCCGGCGATCATGACAGCATGGTGCTTGAACCCAATGTGCGCGTCATGGCCACGCGCATGCGCCATGAGATCGAAAAAGCTGAGCGAGAGTTTCTTCTTCGCGGGCCCGAAACCATAAAGAGGGCTGCGGAATGACCAGCGAAAAAGGACGTGTTCTCGTCATTCTCCTGAACTACAAAACGCCGAAGATGACGGCGGATGCGATGCACAGATCGCGGCAAGCGATGCGCGGCATCGACGGCGAGATTCTGGTTGTTGATAATGACTCGGGCGATGGGTCTTTTGAATATCTGCAAAATGAAATTGGAAATTTGGACTTAGGCGACGGGTTGACGCAATGCTCGATCGTACAATCCGACCACAACGGTGGCTTTGGCTTTGGCAACAATGTCGGCATCCGACGCGGGCTTGCGGACGGTAGCTTTGACTATTTCTACATTCAAAACTCTGACGCCTTCCCGTCTGACGATGCAATCTCGCATCTGCGGGACTTTCTCGATCACACCCCCGCGGCGGGGTTTGCTGGCAGCCAATTGCACGGTGAAGACGGGCAGCCCCACTTCACCCAGTTCCGTTTCCCGAGTTTGGCTTCGGAATT
>JBELFK010000052.1:0-18562 GCA_042092935.1 Paracoccaceae bacterium
ACTGAATTTCCGTCAAAACAAGACTGGCCGCGCCTTTGTCATCGGACGAAATCGCGTCAACAGGAAGACTTGCGAGCAGCAACCGGTCAATCACCGCCCCGTCAAGCAGCATCCAAAGCAGGGTAATGGCCAAAACCGGAATGACGACAGCCAGCCCGGCAAAGAGACCATGATACCCAGGGCTGGAATGCAGAACAGCGCCACCCTTGCGCAAAGAAACGGCCGCTTGCCTGTTCATCAGATAGGCAAAAGCAGTGCCGAGCAGCAATAATACAAATGGCAGTGTTGTCATGGTTGGATCAGACCTGATGAAAAGCGCCGGCCCCCTAGGAGACCGGCGCCCTTTTTGGGTTGGGGGCTTATTTCATGTCCATTGGGACGGCATCCAGAACGCTGTCTTGCAGGTCGTAGCGTGCGTCCTCGGGCAGAGCGACCAAGCCGCGCTCGGCGAGATAACCGTCTTCCTCAAGTGCATCATCCGACATGTATTCCTCGACAAATTCTTCGAGGTTGGGAATGACGCCGCGGTGTGCATTCTTGAAGTAGACGTAGAGCGGACGCGAAATCGGATAGGATTTGTCAGCAATCGTGTCTGTCGAAGGGGCCACGCCTGCGATTTCAACACCTTTCAGCGCATCAAGATTTTCAAACAGGAATGAGTAGCCAAAGATACCCATCGCATTCTCATCGGCATTCAGACGCTGAACGATCAGGTTGTCGTTTTCACCAGCTTCAACAAACGGGCCGTCCTGACGCATCCGTGAACAATTATCGTTGACCCAATCCTTGTCGAACCCGCCCTCTTGCACAAAATCCAGCTCTTTGCAGCCCTCGTGCATCGCCAACTCAACAAAAGCGTCACGTGTGCCCGAAGTCGGCGGAGGCCCATAGGCCAAAATCTCAATTTCGGGAAGATCGGCGTTTACATCTGCCCATGTCTTATATGGATTATCGACCCATTCTCCGTTGACGGGCACTTGTGCTGCCAAGGCAAGGTAGATGTCTTCAAGCGACAAATTCCAGTCAACGTCGCTTGCACGTGAAACGGCCATGGACAGGCCGTCAAAACCGATCAAGGCTTCGCTAATGTCGGTGACGCCGTTGGACTGGCAAAGCTCATATTCCGAGGATTTCATCGCGCGTGACGCGCCGGTCACGTCGGGAAAGCCTTCGCCAATGCCACCGCAAAAGATTTTCATTCCACCGCCGGTTCCCGTGGATTCAACGATCGGCGAAGGCGCGCCGGTCAGGTTAACAAAGTTCTCGGCAACCGCTTGTGTATAGGGAAATACGGTCGACGATCCCACGATCCGAATTTCTTCGCGCGCCATCGCAGGCGCGGCGATCAGAAGACCGGATAGCGTTAGGACAAGGGTTTTGATCTGCATGTCAGCTCCATTTCGAAATCATCCGCCCCTCGGCGGTGGTCAACCAGTAGCGGGCCTTCATGACGCTTATGCAAAAGTTCTGTAACAGTTTTGTTACGACGCTGATTTTTTTCGACCTCTCTGTAAAACGGCGAAACTATGAGATAGATAGCCGCAAGATTTGGAGCCGTGATCGTGAATTCTGACGCCATCGAAGCCATACCCGTGCCCGCCTTCGTCATTTCGCAGGATGATCGTCTGGTCACCGCAAATACGGCTTGCCAAAGCCTATTCCCACGTCTGCAAGTCGGTCGAAGTTACCTGACTGTTCTAAGGCACCCCAATCTGGTCGCATTGGTCAGCGCACTACGACTCGGGCGTTCAGTGGAACCGATAGAAGTGTCGATCAAAGGGCGGTCCGAGGCAGCATACCGCGTGTCCGGTGCGATGCTCGGCGTGGAGGGAATTCTGATATGCCTGCAAGACGCGAATGAAACGGCTTTGGCGATTCAGATGCGTCAAAATTTTGTGGCAGACCTTGGCCACGAGTTGAAAACGCCTTTGACCGCGATTTCCGGCATTCTTGAAACCTGTCAGGGCGACGCCGACGCGATTGCCCATTTTCTTCCGGTCATGTCCAGCGAAGTCGAGCGGATGAAGCGCTTGGTGGCCGATCTGCTGACGCTTTCGCGCATTGAAAGCAACGCAAGGCGCCGCGCAGACCGCGACGTTGTCTTGCAGGACGTGGCCGCCTCTGCCTGTACGCCATTGGCTGTTCTATCCAAAACAACGGGTGTTCGCATCGAGATCGCACTGCCTGACGCGCAAGTTCGGTTTCAGGGGGACGCCGACGAAATTATCCGCGCGATCAGCAACCTTGTTGAAAACGGGTTGCGCTACGGCAACCCAAATGGGTTCGTAAGGGTTTCGGGCAGGGTCAATTCTAGTGCATCCGCCGTTGTGATCGAAGTGAGCGATGACGGTCCGGGTGTCGAAATTTACCACATCCCTCGATTGACGGAACGGTTTTATCGGGTCGATACCCACAGATCGCGGGATTCAGGTGGCAGCGGGCTTGGATTGGCGATTGTAAAGCACATCGTCAATCACCACAGGGGCCGCATGTCGTTTGACAGCGTCCCAAACCAGGGATCAACCGTGACGTTGGAGTTTCCGGTCGTTCAGGTTTGAAGTCGGTCGGTCTTTCGTATGAGCATCGCCAAAACTGCTGCCCAATTATGGCTAAGGCTCGCCGATGGCCAAGTGTCCGTTTTGTTTAGCCAACAACGTCGCTGACCAGACGAACAACAACCACGATCAGAAAGATCCCAAAGGCCAGCTCTAGCTTTCTCGCCGAGATGCTATGCGCGATCCGCGCGCCCAGAGGGGCCGAGGCCATCGAGAACGGGATGACCAGTGCTGCGCCCAGAAGATGCACGTAGCCAAGTGAATATGACGGCAGGTTCTCAAGCCCCCACCCCGCATAGACATATCCAAGCGTTGCTGGAACCGCGATCAACAGACCGAGACCCGACGAAGTAGCAACCGCCTGATGAATTGGTTGTCCAAAGCTGGTCATGAACAGATTGTTCAGATTGCCTCCGCCGATACCCATAAAGGTGGAAAGAACCCCGATCCCAAAACCGACACCATTGGTGACCGGATTGGACGGCAGTGCTGGCGCGATCTGCCAGCTATCGCGGTTGAAGAGCATTTTGATCGCAATCACCGTTGCGACCACGGCAAATACAATGCGCAGAACGTCTCCGGACACATAGCCAACGACAAGCGATGCAACAACAACCCCCAAGGGCACCCAAATCATCCATCGCTTCAGCAATTCCTGATTGCCTGCACCCTTGCTTAGATGTGCGCGATAAGAACGAACGGCGGTTGGAATGATGATCGCAAGCGATGTTCCGACGGCCATATGAGCGACCAGTTCAGGTGCTACACCCAAAAAGGGAAACACGGTTATCAGCACCGGCACCAGAATGGCCCCGCCGCCGATGCCAAACAATCCCGCCAACAATCCGGCAATCAGGCCCGCGGCCGCAAGGCCCGAAGCGATGAATAGAAGTTCGGTCATGTCACCTGTGTCCAGACTTGTGGGTACGACGAGTAAAGTTTTACAGGTCCGGAGGCGACTCAGATGCAACCTCCGGACCTTGGGTATTCTTAGCGTTTCGCTGCGTAATAGGCCACGCGTCGTTCAAGATACGCCAGAATTTCCGCAATCGTGAAAGCCATCGCGAACAAGACCAACAAGACCGCCCAGAAATGGGACATCAGGAAGTTCGACGAATAAAGCTCGAACAATGCGCCGAACCCGACGATCGAAATAAGCAGCTGGCCGATAATCACGCCTTTGACTGCCCGAATGATCCCGATCCGCACCCCGCCAAGAATTTCCGGCAAGGCGGCCCAAAAGTATATCTTGAGAAAGGCATCCAGCGGCGAGGCCCCGAAGGAATGCGCCATCTCGACTAGTGATCGGTTGATCTGTTTAACGCCGGTGCGCGAATTTAGGATGATTATCCAAATTGCAAAGAGCGTCGTCGTGATAATGATCGACTTCATCCCAAAACCGAACAACACCATCAGGACCGGCACAAGCGCCGTCAAAGGCGCGCTGAGAAACACGTTGACCCAAGGCAAAAGCATTTCGTCCAGCAGTCGGCTGCGTCCCATCAGGATTCCGACAGGGATTCCGATGGTCACCGCAGAAAAAACCCCAACAACAAAAGCATAGCCGGTTTCCGAAAGCGCTTTGACGAAGGCTGGCGTGCCGATGATTTCAAACAAGGTCGCAAGAACGTCTGAAAGGGGCGGAACGAAGAACGTCAATTCCATCCAACCGACAAGTTCCCACAATAATCCCCAGAGTATCAGCGAAGACAATCCGGGAAGCTGGTATCCGAAGACTTTCATGATCTACTCCACATAGCCGCGCAGGGACGCCCAGATATTGTCGACAATATCGAGGTACTCAGGGTCACGGCGAATCTTGTCGACCTCTTTGTGGCGGAATCCTGATGGGCGAATGATCTCGGACACGCGGCTGGGGCGCGGCAACAGGATCGCGATCTGATCCGAGACATAGACAGCCTCTTCGATTGAGTGTGTGACGAAGATGAACGTCTTGTTTTCGTTTTGAACCAACGACAAAAGGTCTTCTTGGAACTTCCGACGGGTTTGTTCATCAACGGCTGAAAACGGCTCGTCCATCAGAAGAACCTGCGCGTCGACAGACAGCGCACGGGCCAGCCCGACACGTTGGCGCATACCACCGGACAGCTCATGTGGATAGGCGTGCTCAAATCCTGCAAGGCCAACATCCTTGATGTATTTTTCGGCCTTCGCTTCACGCTCGGACTTTGCCACACCGCGAAGTTCAAGCCCGAATGCAACATTGCGAAGCACGGTCGCCCAAGGCAGCAGCGCGAAATCCTGAAACACGAAGGCGCGGTTCGGGCCGGGGCCGGTCACTGGCTTGCCGTTCACCTCGACTTCGCCTGACGTCGGCTCAAGCAAGCCGGCGATAATTTTCAACAACGTCGTTTTCCCGCAGCCCGAAGGCCCAAGAAGCGAGGTCAGTTGCCCGCGTGGGAAATCGAGCGACAGGTTTTTAAGCGCCTCAACCTCTCCGTAGTTTTTGGAAATATTGCGGGTCGAGACGGCAATCTCAACTTCGCTCGCATCGGTCCGTGTTGGGACTTCCTTAATCTGAGACATAGCCACGGTCGTGTCCTTTGAAGAGTGATTTTTCTGTGCGTTCAAGAAGGTTCAGGAACAGAACCGCCAGAACAATGATTGAGAAGATTGCTGCATACATGCTGGGATAGTCAGCGATTGAACGGCTGAACGTGATAATGTCGCCAACACCGGTCGGTGTAATTTTCAACTCGGCAAGGATCGCTCCGATGAAGCCTGCGGACACGCCGAGACGCAAACCCGAAAAGATAAGCGGCGAGGCGGCGGGAATGATGATTTTGACCAACATATCCACGCGTGTACCCATGAAGGATTTACACATCTCCTTCATCGATTCAGGCGTATGTCGCACGGCACCAGCGGTGTTCAGCACGATAACGGGCATCGCCATGATGCAGACAACGAAGACTTTCGACGTCAGGCCAATTCCGTAGGCCATGACCAAAAGCGGGATCAAAGCCGCAAGTGGTGCAGACTGCATCACGATGAAGATCGGTGATACCAGCCAGTCAAAAAATTTGCTGAGGCCGATCCAAATTCCCAGTCCGATTCCAAGAACCGTCGAGATCGCGACGCCGACAACAAGTGGCTTCAAGGTTTCAGCGTAGGCAATCCATAGTCGGCCATCCAAGGCCAGCTCGCCGAGCGCGAACATGGATTCCAGAAACGTCGGAAAGGCATAACTAACCGGGATGCGGCCAGCGATTTCCCATGCGCCAAAGATGATAACGGCGGATAGGAATTTAAGAAAAAGCGAGCGGTTCGCCATGAGGGCTGTTCCGTATTTTGAGGAGTAAGGATGGCGACCGAACCATCACGATACGGTCGCCAATGATGTCTTATTGCATCGCTGCGTCGAGCGGCGCGAGATACCAGAAGTCTTCGATGTTCAGATCAGCGGCATCGCCTTCAAGCTGACCCGCTGCCGAGTACCATTCGATGTCGGCGTTTGCAGCTGTTCTGCCGCCGCCATTGACCGAGTAGAGACCTGCTGCGACCGCGTCGGTGTAAAAGCCGTCGAGTTCATCGAGGATTTCGTCAGGTAGCTGGCCAATTGGTCCATCTGGATTGGTTTCGCGACGAATGACTGTTGGGTCATCGTGCATGTCGCGATAGGTGCTCAGAAGCGCGTTTACGAAGATGTTCACATCCTCTTCGTTGTCCTGAATCCAATCAAGGTTGGCAAACAGCGCCTCGTCCGAGGCTTCAACGTCGAACATTTCCAGCACGTTGAAATTATCCGCCGCTGGGCCGCGCATCAACTTGTTGGTGTTGGACAAGTCGATAATCGTTGCGTCTGCTTGACCACCCAAAAGCGCGGCGACGCGATTAGACGATCCGGGAACGTAAGAACGGTCGCCAAACTCGATGCCCAAGCGGTCTTCGATCACGTTTGCAATCGAGTCTGTGCCGCCCCCGCGTGAGTGCAGAAGGATCGGTTCGCCGTTCAGATCCTGAAGCGTGCTATAGGCCTTGGTTGTCACTGGGAAGAACTTCAGCTTGGACAGCTGGAAGATTATCCGGATGGGTGCCTTGGAACGCTGCATGGCCGCATAAGGCGTGCCAAAACCAATGTCCATTTGACCGCTAAGAACAGCCTGAATTGCCAATTCTTCGTCCGAGAATGCAGTCCACTCATAGTCAAGACCATTCGCCTTGGCCCGGTCAAGGGCAACGAAGAACGCTGCAAGTTCGTCCGACGGGGTTTCCGCCAACGCAATCTTGATCGTTTGCGCCTGTACTGCGGACGCAAAAAGCGATCCACCCACGACGGCAGCGGCAACGAATGCCGACGTTTTCTTCAGTAGTTTATGCATTTTTCTCCTCCCTGAGAATTGTGCGATTAGTGGTTCAAAAGACGGTTGCGCCTTTCGAGCCGAGGTATGCCTGGGTGCGTCAGATCTCCCCAAACAAGCGTGCGGATACCGAGCCGATGTGACTGCGCATTGCCGCGTGGGCCTTTGCGGAGTCATGCGCCTCGATGGCTGCAAGGATATTTCTGTGTTCAGTAAAACTGGTGTGGGTTCTGGCAGGGCGCGAGGATTCCCGCACCACGCTGCGCCACGCTATATGTCGCTGGGCGAGGCTAAGCTGATCGTAAAGCTCGGCTAGCAGCAGATTGTCCGAAGCGCGGGCTATAGCGTGATGAAAGTCATCGTCAAAGGATTCATAAGTCGGCCAGTCTTCGGCATTTTCAGCACCATCAAGGGCGATACGAATGCTTTCGATCGTGTCCGCTGATGCATTAATGGCCGCTTCGCGGGCAATCGCAGGTTCAATGGCAAGACGTGCACGCATCAATTTCACCGGCGTCATGCGACGGCCAATATCCAGGATCGTTCGGTTTATTTCCTTTTTGTCTTCGGCGCGCTTTGCAGACAAAAACGTGCCCTTGCCAACATGGCGCCAAATAACCCCGTCTTGCTCAAGCGCGTCCAGGGCCCGTCGCAGCGTGTTGCGCGTCATACCGAGAGAGTTAATCAGTTCTCTTTCAGCAGGCAGGCGGTCGCCAGGCGCATAGTTACCGGCCTCGATATAGGCCTTCAAACTATCCACGTGCAGTTGGCGATCTTGTTTCATTGGTCGATCCATTCTCAAAATACCTCTAAATTGGTCACCCAATTAAGCTGTATTGGTCCGAGTATTGCAGATCAATAGCGATTCGCAACTAAAAAATATCGATATTTGTCAAAAAATCGATATTGATCTAAAAATTGGTTGGATGTATCAACAATTGACGCGAATCGAACACCGGAGTTTTAAATGTCAGATTTTGTAATTGCCCCGCCTCAACCCGTTGGCCTTCCCATTGTCGGAACCGACGACCAGTTTCCTGTTCGCCGCGTATACTGCATTGGCCGCAATTACGCGGCGCACGCTATTGAAATGGGTCACGATCCAGACCGCGAGCCGCCTTTCTTTTTCCAGAAGAATCCCAACAACTTAGACGCGTCCGGCGATTTTCCGTATCCGCCGCATACCTCTGATGTTCATCACGAAATGGAAATGGCCGTCGCGCTAAAATCCGGCGGAACCAACGTGGCCGTGGAAGACGCATTGGACCTTGTGTATGGCTATGCTCTGTCTCTGGACATGACGCGCCGCGATCTTCAGGGCAACATGAAGAAAATGGGTCGCCCTTGGGAAATTGGAAAGGCCTTCGAGCGTTCGGCACCAATCGGACCAATTCATCGCGCAACCGAAACCGGCCATCTGGACAGCGGTCGCATCGCTTTGACGGTGAACGGCGAGGTCAAGCAAGAGGGCGACCTAAACCAGATGATTTGGAAAGTCCCCGAGATGATTTCCTATCTTTCCGAATATTTTGAGCTTGCCGCAGGCGACGTAATCTTGTCCGGCACACCAGCCGGCGTCGGTCCGGTTGTCAAAGGCGACCGCATGGAAATGTTCGTCGACGGCCTTGGCTCGCAGGTCATCAACGTCGTTTAAAAACAAAATGCGAAGGCTTTGAATCAGCCTTCGCACCCTTCCAAACCAATCCCTGCCCAAAAGGCAAAAGGCCGTTTCGAAACGAAAATTCACGGTCTTGGACTGATTAAATTCCGCCCCGTATTTCAAAAACTTGCCCCCCCTCACTCGATCGCATGACAGGGCGTTCAAGCGCATTTGGCTATCTTAAAGATGTCAGAAAATGCAAAAGGGATACGACGATGGATTATTCAATGGTGATTGGGTCACAGTTTCTCAACAATCGAATTGGAACGCACCGTGACGCCGCAGACGAAGATCTGTTCTATCAGGCGCATGCATTTGAGTATTTCCCAAAATCCAATGTCCATCGTCAGGGTTTTTTTAGACCCATTGGCGTTGACGTCAGACAGCCTGGGTTGGATTGCTATCACCTAATGACCCCCTACAAAAACGCCTGTGGTGATCGCTCAGAAATTTTTGATTTAGGGCGAGAAGCTGCCATTCATTGCGCATCGCACCGTGGTGGACTCTGCGGGACAAAACGGATGCTTGAATAAGTCCGCGGAATGCCCGCTTCTATCGCAATACCTTAATTAGAGCTGCAACGTCTTCCGCGCCGAAACCTGCGCCCACGGCTTTGGTATAGAACGCTGTCAGGCCTTTGGTCACATCATCATTGATCCCAGCGTCAGCCGCATGTTTCTGAATGTTTTTGGCAACATCTGCCCACACGGCCAGTGAGCCACCATCGTGAAGGCTATTTAGAGCGAAGGCGGCTTGGTTCACGATTTCAATTCGGTTGGTTGCGCTTGGTCCATTTGTGCTGAGTTGCGCCAGAAACTCCAGATTTGCACCTTCCACTTCGCATAGACGCGCTGCATGCGCCGCACCTGCATAAAGAGCGAGGCTCATGGTTAGGTACCCCAGGTCCAAAGCTGCCGGAGCAGCGACGTTTTCGCCAAGCTCAACGAGATTTGCAGTGATCTGCTTAAGGAAGCGTCGTGCAATGACCAGACCCTGTAAATCACCGCCAACCAACAATGGGGCTTGGTTTTCAGGGCCAACACTATCTGGGTAGCACATAATCGCGCCGTCCAATGCAGACCCGCCAGCCGCAATCACCTTGTTCGCAAAGCTCCTGGCCTCTGCCGGCGATGTGGTTCCCAATTGAATGACGATGCGTCCATCTAGGCCGCCCTCCGTCAACGCTTCCCCAAGCGCGACTTCCGCGTTTGCGCATTTGTCTACACAAACCAAGATAACTTTTGATGCCAGTGCGACCTCGGATCCGGACGTTGCAGCAATTGCTCCTTCAGAAACTAAAACATCAGCTTTTGTAGACGTACGGTTCCAGACAATTGTTTTGTGGCCCGCCTTCATCTGGGCTCTCGCCAATGCGGACCCCATGGCACCAAGTCCCAAGACACCTACCGCATTAGTCTTTCCCGTCTCTGGCATAGTCATGGCGACACCCTAGACTGCTGTTGGCCTTTCCCATAGCAAAATCGAATTCAGACTTTCGCTGCAATGCAATCTGTAACGAGGATTGAGCCCGTTTTTGCCTTTGTCTGCAAGCCACTTAAAGGTCTGGCTGTGGACCGCAAGCATCAAAAAGAGGTCGACAAAAACTTGGGAATGGTGCCTCAAGAGGGACTCGAACCCCCGACCTTGTCCTTACGAAGGACCTGCTCTACCAGCTGAGCTATTGAGGCCAATGGCAGCTAAAAATGTCGCCACCGCTTTGGTGCGGGGGCGATAGCATTGCCAGAGATGCGAGGCAAGATCGTTTGACTAGCTCTCGCTCTGTTTTTCCGTCTCTTCCTCGGAAACCTTCGTCTCAATCTCGACGATCGGTTCATCAATCGCGCTGACCGGTGTCTCGCCCACAATCAACGGCATCATCTCGACTCCGGTTGGGCTGGTGGTTGACTGTGCCGGAGGGCGGCTCCAACCCAAGGTGTCAAAGCTCTGGCAATTGCCGCAAACCGGGGTCCACGTCGATTGCACGTTATGGCAGTTCTCGCAGACCCAGCTTGGGGCACGTGGGGCAGCGACGGCGCGGGCCATCCATGCGCGGATTTCTGAATCGTCCGCCCCTTCACCGCGCGCAATTGCCGCCATGATGGTCAGAATGCGCGAGTCAGGCTCGGTTTCCGCCAGATCGCCCATTGCGCGGCGGGCCTCGGGGAAGTCTTCGGCGGCGATCAGAAGCTCGGCTTTAAGCATCCGTGTTTCAGAATGCTCCGGCTGCTTGTCGAGAAGTTTCTGGAACCGCTTCAAGCGCTCGGCAGGTGTTTCATCGGGGGCAATGCGCGCGAAAGCGCCCGCCAGATCGGGATGCGGATGAACGCTCCAGGCCTTGAGGATAAGGCGGCTGGCCTTGCGGGGCGATCCCGCCTCGATCTGGGCATCAGCGGCCATAACGGCGGCAGGGATAAGGTCAGGGGACAGACGGTTGGCCTCAATCGCGGCTTCGCGTGATGCCATCGAACTGTCCTCGTCCATCACGGCCTGCGCCTCGGAGACGGCCAACACGGCCTCACGGCGTTTGTGAACATCGCGCGGCAGTTTGCCCTGCTTCAATTTCGCATTCAGCGTACGACGGGCCCCCGACCAGTCTTCCTTTTCGGCCTGTAGTTTCAGCAGAATGTCCTGGGTTTCTTCATGTTGCGGCTTTAGGTCAAAGGCCTTTTCCGCCAGCTTCAGCGCGGTTTGCTTGTCCCCGTCCAGCAGCTTTTGTTTCATGATGCCGTGCACGCCGACAAACCGCGTCTGCTCGTCCTTCAAAAGGCGTTTGTAGACTTGCTCGGCTTTTTTGCGGTCGCCTGACATTTCAGCGCCTTGCGCCAGCAGAAGATTGGTCAACTCGGGACGCGCCAAATACCGCTCGGCGCGTTGCGCCTTGGCCATCGCTTCACGGCCATCGCCGCTGGCAAGCGCCATCATGCCTTCGGACAGCGCCCGAAAACCACGGCGTTCGCGGTTGCGGTCAAAGTATCGCGATAGGGCTGTTTCGTCACCGTTGATGAAACGGACCAGCGCAATCAAAAGGCCGACCAGCTTGAAGGTCACCCAGATCAGGCCGACGATCACAATCGCAACGATTGCAGATTCCAGCGCTCCGGGGTTGAATTCAAGTCCGGCGATTTCGAAGCGAACACCTTTCTCAAAATCATTCAGATAAACGGCACCAAGGGTCGCAAGCGCAACGGCTGCGACGAAGAGTATTATCTTTATCATCGACCAAAGCATCTGAGGTCCCTCACTCGTTAACGATTTGTTCTTTAAGTAAGTCCCGCGCCGCCTCAACGGCGATCCGCTCATGCGCTTGTGCGACCCAGTCCGCCATTGCAAACAGGCCGATCTCGGGCAAAGCATTGATTTCAGCCAAGGCTTGGACAACTTCACCCGCTTTCACCGAGGCCTCGGCGCGGGAAAGAATAGCGTCCGCGCTTGCGCCGTCTCGTGGCGAAACCGAGCGCACACCCAGTTGGTTTTGAAGGAAGGTCATAATGCCGCCCGCTCCACTGCCGTCCGTTTCAGCGGATCGGATGGCAGTCAGTGCCGCACGCGCCGAATCTGGGAATGTATCGGCCAACTCGGCGAGTGTCGAAACGCCATCCTGTGCTGCAAGCCGCAATGCATCAGGAACCTCGATGCCCTCTGAACCGAGCGCCTCGACCGGCGCGACAAACGGTTGTCCGCTTGCGATCGCGACGCTGATGTCCGTCAGCCAATTTGTGCCTTCGCTTTTTATCGTCTCAGCCCGCGCCCGGGCTTCCATTTCGCGGGCTTCTGCCGCCATGGCTTCAATGTCAGCACGCTGTTTGGCAATCGACTCGCGCAATCCGTTCATTTCTGCCTCATAGGCGGCAATCGCGTCTGCGGGCAACGACTCGGACATTGGGCGTTTTTCAACGTCCAACAAGCGCGCCTCTAGTGCGGTCATGCCAGCCGCAAGCGCCTCAATCTCGGCGGGCGAAACACGGGCGGGTTGCGACCCTAATTCCGCTGAAATCGCCTGAATTTGTTCGGCTAGGGCGCTGGTGTCTGCCAAGCCCTCGACGCGCGAAACCTCGGCTCGGAGCGCATCGAATTGTTGGGCTTGGGTGTCTAAACGGGCGCTCAAATCCGCAACCAAAGCCTCGGTTTGAGTGTTGCCGCCAAAATTCAAATATGTCGCCGCGCCAAAGCCTATCGCGCCCGCAACCACACCGCCTGCAATGAACGACATCAACCCCAAAGACTTGGACGGGGATGCCGCCTCAGAAACGTCAGGGGTGGTTTCCTGAATCGGCGCAACGTCTTCGACCGGTGCGAAATCATCGCTCTCCACCTCAACCACGACAGCGTCTTCGACCTGCCCGGCTTCCGATGACACATCAGCCTCGGCGGCGGATTTTTCATTCTCAATGTCCGACAAGCAACACTTCTCCCCGCGATTACGCCCGATGACCCAATCTATCTAGGTATGACGGACGTCCGTCACAACCTGACCTGACCCATTCAAAAACTCATTAACCAATTCCAACATCGCCCCGGCATTGGGGGCCTCTGCCACCATCATCCTGCGCCGCAGCATAAGGTCAACCCGTTCAGCAGCGTTTGGGCTAATTACTGCCAGCCATGGTGTCGCACCGTCGGGAAGGTGTTCGCAAAACAATGCGGCACTTCTGGGCGAGAACAGAGGCGCAAGCACGGGGCGATCCGATTGAAACGCCATTGTAAACTCAGGGGGCAGAGAGATCTCGGCCTGTCGATAGACAATCCGTTCTTCGCAGCTCACCCCCTTGTCGCTGAGGTGGTCCGCTATATCCCCGCTCCCATGGAAGCCTCTGACGTGAATCACGGTCCCTGCGGGGTTTTTAGCTGAAACAGTGTCGATAACTGCCCTGGCGTCGCCACCGCAATCGATCGCATCAAATCCAAACCGAGCGGCCAATGCAGTCGTCTGAGGCCCGACACAATACGCCACACCCTCAAACTTGGGATAGGCTCTGTTCCAGCCCAATACACCATTCTGCGAGGTGAATATCAGCGCGCGAACGTCGTCCGTTATCGGCCTGTCGTCCATCCACTCAATCGCTTGAAGCGGGGCAATCACCACCTCAATCGCCGTCCCAAAGCGTTCCTCAACCGCTTTGGCAAACCTCTGCGAGCCATCCAAAGGACGGGTGAGCAAAAGTATAGGGCGGGAGTCTCTCATGGGTCACCGGGATTGTGCAATGATACCTCTAGTGCTACCTGCCTTAGGCAACTCTGACAATGCAGCACATATGACCAAACCACTGACCATCCTCGGAATCGAAAGCAGTTGCGATGATACCGCAGCCGCAATTGTCGAGGGCACACCAGGCAAAGCGACAGTCCGGTCGTCGATCATCGCCGGTCAATCCGCACTACATGCGCCGTTCGGGGGCGTCGTGCCTGAAATCGCCGCGCGCGCCCACGCCGAGAAACTGGATACCTGCGTGGCCGAGGCTTTAGAGACCGCAAGCATCGGCCTCAGGGACGTTGATGCCATCGCTGTAACCTCTGGCCCTGGCCTGATCGGCGGTGTTTTGTCCGGTGTTATGCTGGCCAAGGGTCTGTCGGCGGGCAGCGGCCTTCCAATGATCGGCATAAATCACCTTGCTGGCCATGCGCTGACCCCACGTTTGACCGATGGCATGGCGTTTTCCTATTTGATGCTGCTTGTCTCGGGCGGGCATTGCCAATTCCTGTTGGTCAAGGGACCGACAGACTACAAGCGACTGGGCGGAACCATCGACGACGCCCCGGGCGAGGCATTCGACAAAGTCGCGCGACTGCTTGCCCTACCCCAACCCGGCGGGCCGAGTGTTGAGAAATGCGCAACGTCGGGTGACCCCAATCGCTATCGGCTTCCCAGACCGCTTTTGGACCGGCCCGGCTGTGATATGTCCTTCTCAGGGTTAAAGACGGCTGTCCTTCGCACCCGCGATCAAGTGATCGCCGCCAATGATGGCCTTCCAACGCAGGAACGCGCAGACATTTGCGCCAGCTTCCAAGCGGCCGTGGCCGACGTTCTGGCCGAGAAAACCCGCCGGGCATTGGCCGTTCTGGCCAAGGAAACAACCGCCCCCCTATCGCTGGCCGTCGCGGGGGGTGTTGCGGCAAACCAGTCACTAAGAAGGGCTTTATTGGATGTTTGTGCTGACAGTGGCGCTGCATTCTCGGCGCCTCCTCTTGCGTTGTGCACGGACAACGCGGCGATGATTGCCTATGCCGGTATTGAACGTTTCTCGCTGGGTGACACCGACGACCTGACACTTTCGGCGCGTCCCCGATGGCCGCTCGATAAACTCAGCCCCGCCCTGATCGGCAGTGGGAAAAAGGGGGCAAAGGCATGACGATAGGAGTCGTTGGCGCAGGCGCATTTGGGACTGGCCTTGCCATTTCGTTGGTCTCAACGGGGCAGAGGGTTACGCTTTGGGGCCGCCAACCCGATCACGTCGCGCAAATGCAAGCCACTGGCGAAAACGCGAAACGACTGTCCGGAATCCCCCTGCCTGCCAGTTTAGGTTTGACCTCTGATGTTGGGTTTTTGGCGGAAACAGAGACTGTTTTGCTTGCGATTCCGATGCAGCAACTTGGTCCCTTTGTGGCCAGTCATCGCGATCTGCTTGACGGCAAAAATCTGGTCGCTTGCTGCAAGGGCATAGATCTGGCGCGGCAGGTCGGTCCTTCGGTGATCCTTCAGGAGTCTTGCCCACATAGCACCGTCGCGGTTCTAACCGGCCCGAGTTTTGCGATTGATATTGCCCGTGGAATGCCGACGGCCCTGACGTTGGCCTGCGCCGATGAGGCCAAGGGGAAGGCGCTACAACAGTCTCTAACAACGCCCAACATTCGCCTATATCGCACAACCGATGTCATCGGCGCTGAGCTTGGCGGCGCGCTGAAAAACGTCGTCGCGATTGCTTGCGGCGCTGTCATGGGGGCGCATCTCGGAGAAAGCGCGCGTGCTGCGCTTATGACGCGCGGCTATGCTGAAATGGTACGCATGGCCGAAAAGCTCGGGGCGAGGTCCGACACATTGGCGGGCCTTTCGGGTTTCGGGGATCTCTCGCTGACCTGCACCTCGGATACCTCAAGAAACTACCGTTTTGGGCTTAGTTTGGGTCGAAACGAGGGCTTTGACTCGTCCGTGACGATTGAGGGCGCCGCAACCGCTAAAGCGGCCTCGGCACTGGCGGCAGAAATCGGCGTTGAAATGCCCATCACAAATGCTGTTGCCGCCTTGGCAACCGGCTCAATATCGGTGCAGGATGCACTGAAATCGCTTTTGTCCCGCCCTTTGAAAGAGGAATAACCATGCTGATCGCCCTTATCGCCCACGACAAGGCTGACGCCCTGGAAACCCGCAAGGCAAACCGCGACGCGCACTTGGCCTATATCGCTGAAACTGGCGTGGTCTCGCAGGCAGGCCCGATGCTCGACGACAAGGGCGACATGTGCGGCTCTCTCATTATCCTCGATGTGGCGGACATGGCCGCGGCGCATTCGTGGGCTGACAAAGACCCCTATGCAAAGGCGGGTTTGTTCAAATCGGTCGACCTCATCATCTGGAACAAGGTTATCGGCTGATGCGCTACTGGCTGTTCAAATCTGAACCATCGACCTGGGGCTGGGACGACCAGAAAGCCAAGGGTGACGCGGGCGAGGAATGGGACGGCGTGCGCAATTATCAAGCCCGAAACTTTATGCGAGAAATGAAGCGCGGGGACCTCGGGTTTTTCTATCACTCGCAGAAAGAAAAATCGGTTGTCGGCGTTGTCGAGGTCATCGCAGAGGCGCACTCGGACAGCACGACGGACGACGATCGTTGGGAATGCGTCGATATCAAAGCCGTCTTCGATGCGCCAAACCCTGTGTCGCTCGACCTCATCAAGACGACCGAAGGCCTTGCCGAGATGGTTCTTATCAAGAACTCGAGATTGTCCGTTCAGCCTGTATCCGAGACTGAATGGCAGATCATTTGCGACCTTGGCGGCATTTCTCTCTAGCCAAAACACGCTTTTGCGATGCATGATTTTCCCATCCAATTTATACGGAAGGGAAAATGAGTATAATATCAGTATTGATTGCGGCCGCAGGAAGCTGGATCTTCGGCGCAGCTTGGTACATGGCGCTGGCCAAGCCTTGGGTTGCAGCGGCAAAGATCGAGGTCGATGAAAACGGGCGTCCAAAAAACAGCAGTCCGTTGCCTTTTGTCCTCTCTGCCATCGCGATGATCGTTGTGGCGGGCATGATGCGTCACATATTCTCGATGGCCGGGATTGTTGACGTCTCAAAAGGCCTGCTTTCGGGTCTGGGCGTCGGCCTTTTCTTCATTTCACCCTGGATCATGATTAACAATGCCTACGGTGACCGGCCGTTCAAACTGACCCTGATCGATAGCGGTTATGCCGTATTCGGCTGTGGTGTTATGGGGCTGCTGTTAACTGTCGTTTAAGGCTTTGGGGTTCGGTGGCTTAGCGACCGAACCCTGACGCGCGCAGAACAACTAGCCGTACTGCTTTTCGCGTCCGAAGTGTTTCACCAGCATGTAATAGACAACCGCGCGGTATTTTCGCGGTTCCGAGCGCCCATAAGTGTCTATGACGGCCTGAATCGCCGCTGAAAGCTCTGGTCCGTCTCGCAGGGCGAGCTTTCGAATAAGCAGGTTTCTTTTGATATTGTCGATTTCTTCGGGGTCTGTCGCCGCGATCAAAGCCCCGTCCGGGTCGTAAATCGCGGGTCCGCACCCAATCGCCACTTTTTCGAGAAGCGTCAGGTCAGGCTCCATCCTGCACTTTTCAACGAGGTCTCTTGCATAAAGATCAATCAGGTCCTGGCGACGCCCCATAATACCCCCCAATGTCCGGCTTTCGGCTGGAATAGGGTCTATTTTGAAGCAATTCGCCCAAATTCGCAACTCCCGACGTCGCATTCAAGCTAGCGTGCATGCTTGATCGTGGCGTAACATCACCAAAAATACAGGGGGCAGTCATGTCAGACAGCAAAACAGTCAGTTTCACACAGATGAAAGACGGCACCAAAGAGGACTATTTGCTGCTGGCCGAGTTGGAGAAACCGTTTCACGCCCTGACAGCGGATCGTGTCCTTTCTGAGTTGCGCAGCCACGGGGACTCGACGCTTGAGGGCTATCCGATCACCCGGCTTGAGCATGGTCTGCAAGCGGCCACCCGCGCCGAGGCCGATGGCGCCGACATCGACTGGATCGTCGGGGCCTTGTTGCACGACATTGGCGACGGGCTGGCCCCACAGAACCACGACCGTTTCTCGGCCGAGGTTGTTCGGCCCTTCGTACGCTGGGACGTCGCCTGGTGCATCGAACACCACGGGATTTTCCAGTCGCTCTATTATGCCCGCCACTATGGCTGGGACGAAAACGCGCGCGACGTCTTCAAGGCTCACCCTTGTTTCGACAGTTGCGCTGAGTTCTGCGAACGGTGGGATCAATCAAGTTTTGACCCTGATTTCGTCTCTAAACCACTAGAATACTGGGAACCAATGGTGCGCGAAGTCTTTGGCCGCAAGGCCTATGACACCGAAGTGATCCGCGAGGGGTTTGTATCAAGCCTCACAAACTAGTCATCGGTGAAATCGTCGAGGTATCCAATCTCGTGCAGGAATACGACGATGCAACCCGCCCGTTACTCGGAAAACAGCGATTGTATGGGCGCGGCCAACTGCGATCTGGCCGGCTTCAAGGTCCCTGTCAAAGGTAATCGTTGTGTCGGCAAAACGATCCACAAATTGCTGGGTCGCTACTTCCTGCAAGCGTTCCGCCTCGATTTGGTGTCGGTTCACGCAAATAGGAAACGCAGAAAAGTTTATTGTCTTATTGCTCGTGCGCTATGATTTAAGTTTAGCGAAGGGCGCTCAATCGCGTGCCATGATATCGCTGCAAGAAGCAAAGTAACCGGCAGCGCGAAAAGTATATTCAAAATTGGGGTCGTCATTCCCAATTGGGCTCCAAGCTGTTGAACCGGAAAGGCATATATATAAAAACCGTACGAGTA
>JBELFK010000053.1:0-2653 GCA_042092935.1 Paracoccaceae bacterium
GTTCCAAATTTCAACGTCTGTCCGACGACGAATGTTCATGTCGTGAAGTCCGACGAGGGTGGGCGTAAACTGCGTGCGATGCGTTGGGGATTCTTGCCGCATTGGTACAAATCGCCCACCGACGGGCCGCTTTTGATTAATGCGCGCGCTGAGACCATTGCCGAAAAGCCTGCCTTTAAAGCCGCATGCCGCGAGCGGCGCTGCATCATTCCGATCTCGGGCTTTTACGAATGGATGCGCGACGGAAAGGTGCGGTTGCCTTGGTACATTCAACGCGATGATGGTGCCCCGATTGCGCTGGCGGGCATTTGGCAAAGCTGGGGCGCGGACGCGCAACGGACATGCGCGATGGTTACAACCGGTGCCTCCGGCAAAATGGCGGACATCCATCACCGGATACCTGTGATCCTTGAGAAAAAGGATTGGGCGAAATGGTTGGGTGAAGACGGCAAGGGCGCGGCGCTATTGATGAAAGAGGCCGCAGACGAGGTTTTGCGGTTTCATCGGGTCGATCCTGCGGTCAACTCAAACCGCGCGCAGGGTCCGCAGCTTATTGACCCCGTCGCTGCGTAACCAATCACCGCGATCCTGCGATAAGCCAATGATTTGAAACGACTTACCCAAAGCATGCGATCTGGCGCATGGGAAATCCCCAAAACCTGATAATTGAGGTCATTGAGCCCTTGAAACCTAAGAAAAAAAGGCGCATTTAGGCGGCGTTCCGCATATCGGCGGATCGATTAGTGATGGAGAAAACATGGCCAAGGAAGATACTCTCGAATTCCCCGGTGTTGTGAAGGAACTCCTGCCTAATGCGACATTTCGGGTCGAGCTTGAGAACGGCCATGAAATCATCGCTCATACGGCGGGCAAGATGCGCAAAAACCGCATCCGCGTTCTGGCTGGCGACAAGGTCCAGGTGGAAATGACGCCTTATGATCTGACGAAGGGTCGGATCAACTACCGCTTCAAATAAGTGAAGCTCATCCTCGGATCAGGTAGTCCGCGCCGCAAGGAATTGCTGGCGCAGATTGGTGTTGTGGCCGACGACATATGCCCACCCGAAATCGATGAAACCCCCTTAAAAAACGAATTGCCGCGCCCTTATTGTGTGCGATTGGCGCGTGAAAAGGTCTTGGCGGTTCAGGCCGAGGCGGACGACATCGTGCTGTGTGGCGACACGACCGTCGCAGTTGGCCGCCGCATTTTGGGCAAGCCTGAAAATGCGGCCGAGGCAGCAGAGTTTCTCTATATGCTTTCGGGTCGGCGGCATCGAGTCATCACGGCGATTGCGGTGCGTCGAGGCGAAGACGTTTGGCAGCGCGACGTGGTCACGCAGGTTAAGATGAAGGCTCTGTCGGATGAAGACATCAACTGGTATCTCGCAACCGATGATTGGCGCGGCAAAGCGGGTGGCTATGGCATCCAAGGCCCGGCGAGTGCGCTGATTCCCTGGATCGGCGGCAGCTTCAGCGCGGTGGTTGGTTTGCCCCTGGCGGAAACGGCCGCGCTGCTGCGCACCGCCGGTTTGCCAATAATGAAAGCGGGATCATGAAAGGTCGGCTAATCGCCTTGGATCACGTGCAGGGACGCGAAGCGGCGGCCTTGATGGTAGACGGTCGTCTTGACGACATTCTGATCGAAACTGACAAGCCTAGGCCGGGCACGATCTATCGCGCCACCGCTGACCGTCCGCTGAAAGGGCAGGGTGGCATGACCCTAAACACACCGGACGGAACGGCGTTCCTGCGACATGGCAAGGGGATCGCCCCCGGTGATGCGCTGTTGGTGCAGGTGACGGGCTATGCAGAGGACGGCAAAGCTGTGCCCGTAACCTCAAAGGTTCTGTTCAAAAGCCGCTATGCCATCGTGACGCCGAATGCGCCTGGTCGAAACATCAGCCGGTCGATCCGCGACGATGGCATTCGCGATCAGCTTGCAGAAATTGCCCATGAGGCGATGGGCGATCGGAGCTATGGATTGATCCTTCGGTCCAGTTGTGCAAACGCCGACGCCGAAGACATTGCCGAGGACATCACCGCGATGGTTGACCTGGCCGATCGGGTGATGGGCGGCGAAGCGGGTGCAGAGCCTGAGGTTCTGCTTGAGGGCGACGGGCCGCATGTTGTTGCCTGGCGCGAATGGACGGCCAAAGCGACTGTTGAAACGGCCCAAGGATCGTTTGAGGATCATGGCGTTCTTGACGCGTTAGAGGAACTGACACAGCCGAAAGTCTCGCTCGGATCATCAGGGTCGATGTACGTTGAGCCGACGCGCGCGATGGTCGCTGTGGACGTGAATACGGGGAACGACACCTCGATGGCAGCCGGTTTGAAGACCAATCTCGCCGTGGCCAAGGAACTGCCCAGACAACTGCGGACACGTGGGCTTGGCGGACAGATCGTCCTGGACCTCGCCCCCATGCAAAAGAAAGAACGTCGGACATTCGAAAGCGCGCTTCGTGGGGCCTTGCGCAACGATCCGATGGAGACGGCTCTTGTCGGGTGGACGCCTCTCGGTCATTTTGAGCTACAGCGCAAGCGTGAGAGGGTTGCGCTAAGTGAGGTGCTGAAATGATTTGCCCGATATGCGGCGAGGAAGGCCGTAAGGAATTTCGTCCGTTTTGCTCAAAACGCTGCGCGGACATCGATCT
>JBELFK010000053.1:2753-18405 GCA_042092935.1 Paracoccaceae bacterium
CGGGATAGGTTTCATCCAACCACTCAAGGATCGCAGGCGATTGCGTCAAAACCCCGCCATCGACTTCAAGCGTTGGCACGAGTCCTTGTGGGTTCAGGGCCTTATATGCCTCGGATTTTTGCTGCCCGCCGTCCTTCACCAAGTGGACCGGAACAAAGTCGTAGTCTACGCCCTTAAGATTGAAGGCGATCCGACACCGATAGGACGATGAGCTGCGAAAATATCCGTGAAACTTCATTGTGATCTCCGTTCAGGCTTGCGAAATACCTCTCAAAGCAATTTGTAACTGTCTATCCCGCAGGTGCTATTCCGGTCGATTTTCGATAAGCGCTGGGTGACATGCCGGTGTGTTTGCGAAATGCGCGGCTAAAATAGGCAGCGTCGTCAAAGCCGAGCGCATAGCCAATCTTGGCAATAGGAATGCGGGTATAGGCAAGCTGGCTACAGGCTTCCTTGAAAACAACGGACTCGATGAACCGCATGGCGGAAACGCCCGTAACCTGCCGACAACTTCGGCTGAGATGCGAAGATGAGACCGTCAGCGCTGCTGCATAGTCTGACAACTTTTGCTTTTCGCGAAAACGCGCCCGCACCATAGCCTCAAACCGTAGGATCAAGCCGTCGATTGGCGTTGCATGTCCTGCACCCTTGGGCACTTCCAGTAGCGATGCGGCAAGTGTGCCGACAAAGGTTCCCAATGATCGCAGCGACATGGCACGGTTGAAAGTTGTCGTTTGGTAGCTCTTGAACAAAAGATCGACCGCTTCGTTTAGTATATCGCTGGCCCTGAGCACCTGCCAATGCTTCAGGAACGCCGCCACGGGATCTTGGTCAAACAGCGCGGGAAATTCCGACACCGGCAACGAGATCACCAACCCCTCGGTTCCGGGTGAAAAGGTGAACCCATGCACTGCCCAAGGCGGAAGGTTAATCAGCCATCCTTGCCGGATGTCGACTGTTTGGCCGTCGATCCTTGCCCGAGCGTGACCTTTTCGAACAATCAAAAACTGGTGAAGGTGCGGGTGGCGATGCGGCGCGATTTTCCAGGCGTGCCCCTCGGCCCGATCAAGAATTTTTTCGACATGCAGGATTTCTGGGAAAAGGCTCCCTTCGCCATAAAGGCCAAATGCCGGAATACTTGGTGCGTAAGTCATGATCGAATTGTACCAGAATTGGATCGATTTGCCCATTCAGGTGCTGGAATTATACATGTATTCTGTGCGAGCTGGAAGGATCACCACTTATGCGCACCCAAGTTTGTATCATCGGCGCGGGACCTTCGGGTCTGCTGCTTTCACAACTGCTTCACAATCAGGGCATCGACTCGATCGTCCTCGAGCGCAAAACAAAGGCCTACGTGCTTAGCCGCATACGGGCAGGTGTTCTTGAGCGCGGCTTTGTCGACCTCATGCGATTGGCCGGTGTTGGTGACCGGATGGACGCCGAAGGGTTTGTGCATGACGGCACGCTCATCGCCGACGGGAATGACTATTTTCGCATCGATTTTCAGGCCCGCGCAGATAGCCATGTCGTAGTTTACGGGCAAACCGAACTGACCCGAGATCTCTACGAGGCGCGTGAAAAATCCGGCGGCAAGATCGAATACAATGTGGAAAATGTGGTCATCAACGATGCACAGACCGACACCCCGAATGTCACTTTTCATCGCAACGGCACGGAATACCGGATCGATTGCGATTATGTGGCGGGCTGCGACGGGTTTCACGGAGTTAGCCGCAAAACGATCCCGGACTCGGTTCGAAACGACTTTGAAAAGGTCTATCCGTTCGGCTGGCTGGGCGTCCTGTCCGAAACCCCGCCTGTGCATGATGAACTGATCTATTCGCGCTCGGAACGTGGGTTCGCTCTCTGCTCGATGCGTCACGCGAACCTCAGCCGCTATTATATCCAATGTTCGCTGAGTGACGCCCCCGATGATTGGAGCGACGAGGCATTCTGGAGTGAGTTCAAGCGGCGCATTCCGCAAGAATTTACGGACAAGCTGGTCACGGGACCAGCAATTGAAAAGTCCATCGCGCCTCTGCGTTCCTTTGTGACAGAGCCGATGCGCTGGGGGCGGCTGTTCCTTTGCGGAGACGCGGCGCATATCGTGCCACCGACGGGCGCCAAGGGTCTGAATACCGCGGCATCCGATATTCACTATCTCTACCATGCGCTGGTCGCGAAGTTTAAAGATGGCGAGGACGGCGGCTTGGACACCTATTCCGAGAAAGCATTGGCGCGTATCTGGAAGGCCGAGCGATTTTCGTGGTCGATGACCAACATGCTGCATACTTTCCCGGATCAGCACCCCTTTGACAAGCGGGTGCAACAATCAGAACTTACGTTCCTGCGCGAAAACGAGGCCGCGCAGCGGGTGTTGGCCGAAAACTACGTCGGGTTGCCGTTCTAGCCAAACCGTTTTGCGAAAAGCCTTTAGGCGTCCTGGTCGAGCCAGATCGTGACCGGCCCGTCATTGGTGAGCGAAACCTGCATATCCGCGCCGAAGATACCGGTCTCGACAGACACCCCAAGTTTGCGAAGGCACCGCGCAAAGTGTTCGTAGAGCTTTTCGCCTAAGGCGGGGGGTGCTGCGCTGGAAAATCCCGGCCTGTTGCCCCGTTTCGTGTCAGCAGCCAAGGTGAACTGGCTGACAACCAACGCGCTGCCGCCAATATCCAGAATCGAGCGGTTCATCTTGCCTTCCTCGTCCTTGAATATGCGCAGTTTTGAGATTTTCTGCGCCAAAGCCTCGGCGCGGTCTTCTGTGTCGCCATCCATCGCGCAGATCAGGATCAACAGCCCTTGGCCGCATTGCCCGACAATTGCGCCGTCGACCTTGACCTTGGCGCTTGAAACGCGCTGAAGCAATGCTCGCATGTATGGACCCCTTTTTTAGTATGCAACGGTTTCAAATAACTCGGGATTTGTCGCGATGAAATACCCGATGCCACCGGCGATCATGGCCGCAAAAGTCGCCGCGATTGCGATTTTCAAAATCGACCAGGGCCGCTGCCCGCTGACCCGACCGGTGGTGCCATTGACGACAACACGGTAGGTTTCGCCGCGAAATTTATAGGCCGCCATCCACACTGGCAGAAGGATATGCTTGAACGTCACATTGCTGATTTTGGTGTTCACGCTTTGAACGCGTTGGCGGTCACCTCCGATGTCGAATTTGACGTCGCGCAGGATGATGCGATCCATGTGATCGCGTGCAATCTCGTATCCGGCATCCAATTCGATCGAGTATGCCTCGGCGCGATAGCCGGCCAGATACTCTGGCTTGTAAGGCTCTAACCCCGACAAATCCCACGGCGCGAGATTGTCTGTGTCTTCGCGCGGCAGGGACTTGGAGGCGAGAACAAGCACATCGTCAAAGAACCGCGCCACGCGGCCCGAGACGCTTCTCCAGCGTGTTTTGGCTTGGCGGACCTGAACCGACTTACCGTTGCGCCGAACGGTTCGAGTGACGTAATAGATCGTCCCGCGTTGGCCCGAGTAGCTGGAGCTGGTCTGCGCATCAAATGTCCAAAACGGAACGTAGACCCCCTGCATGCGACGGCCCTTTCGGGCAAATTGATCCAGCCCGTTTGGCGCAAACCACAGCTTGCCCAACCATTTTCCCATCGCGTCGCGCGCGTCTTCTTCGGCCATTGAAAAGGGCAGCAAACCTTTGGGTTTTATATGGCGATGAAGTCCAGTGTCAGTGACGATCGGCGTCGCACAAAACGGGCACTCCAGCGCATGCGCGGTCGAACCCAACTCGACTTTCGCCGCGCAGTTGGGACATTCGACAACGCGGGTTTCCTCGAAATCGCTGTCCGGCAAACCCCGAGATATCGCTGCATCGAAATCAAGCTCGCGGATCGGCCGCGACCAAGGTCCGTCATCATCAAGCGGCTGAGTGCTTCCGCAAAAGTCGCACACCAGTTGATTCAACTTCGGATCAAACCGTGCATCAGCGCCGCATTGGTCGCAGGGGAATTTATGTTCTTCAACCGACATTATGTGCTGACCCTTGTGCGATGCTCAAAACTTACAATGCTGGCAACTTTCTGCGCCGACGCGTTGGTGAACTTTATCATATGACAAAACAATCGCGGTCCGTCATCCGTCTCCAAACGCCCAGAGACGGCAGCGGCTTTCCCATGCGACACCGCTTGGTCAATGCGCACCGCGATCAAGTCATCAGGCTTGATCGCAGACAGGACAGCCTTGCCCCCGATGTGCACGGCGGGGCCGCTTTGCCAGACCACATTGTCGGCCAGCACGCCAGATGGCAACGCGTCTGCCCCCAAAAGACCAAGGGCGATTGCCACAGCGATTTCTGCCTTGTGCGAGCGATCCAAAGACTCGCTGCGCGTCACACGAATTGCAAAGCCGGTCTCACCCATGCTCACCCGGCCGGAGGCGGCGGGGGCGGCAGGATCGTAAACAATTGCGCCAATTCATTCACGTCTTCGGCCTTTAACCACCCATCCTGTCCGGGCGTCCAAACGAAAGTCTCGCGTGTCAGCCCCCCGTCCGAGGCCATGCGGCCCAGATCCGCCTTGGAATACGGGCCGGTCGTTTTACCATTCTCGGCGATGTGCCACACATGTTCGACCGGCGGAGGTGGCGGCGCCACTGCCGCTGGTGCAGCCCCCCAAGGACCAGACTGGCTGGCTGCATTCGCCATCGCCATCCCCATGCCCATCCCCAAGCCAGCGCCCATGCCGCTGTTGGTGGTTTGTGCCGCCGATGTCATGGCTTCGGCAGCGGAATACTGTGTGTATTTTCCCAAGTCACCGGCGAGGCCCATCGATGTGCGTTTGTCCAACGCGGCCTCAACAGCCGGTGGCAGGCTGATGTTTTCGATGTAGAATTCAGGCAATGAAAGCCCGTATTCTTCAAGCTGAGGAGAGACCTGCGCGGCGATAAGTTTTCCCAGATCCGGCATGTTCGCAGCCATATCCAGCACGGGAATTTCGCTCGACGCCAGCGCAGACGCAGCGCGAGAAACGATGATTGAGCGGATTTGATAGCTGATCTCGTCGCTCGTAAATTCGCCGTCTGTGCCGACGATTTCGGACAGGAATTTGGCGGGATCGGTTATGCGGATCGTGTAGGTTCCAAACGCACGAATACGGACCGGTCCGAATTCAGGATCGCGGCACATGATCGGATTCTTCGTGCCCCACTTCAGGTCGGTAAAGCGCGTGGTGTTGACGAAGTAAATCTCGGATTTGAACGGGCTTTTGAACCCGTGATCCCAGTGTTGCAGGGTTGTCATCACCGGCATGTTGTTGGTCTCGAGCATGTAAAGCCCAGGGGTGAACACGTCCGCCAACTGACCCTCGTGGATGAAGACGGCCGACTGGCCCTCGCGCACGGTCAGCTTCGCGCCGTATTTGATCTCATGCGCTTCGCGTTCGAACCGCCAGACCATCGTGTCATGCGTATCGTCGACCCAATGGATGACGTCGATGAATTCACCGGTTAAAAAGTCGAAAATGCCCATTCCACGTACTCCGTCGATTGCGGTTGTTATCCAGCCAACTCGCTGGCGATTGTTTGAACGATCGGGCGCGCTTGGTCTGCGGTCATTCCCACAGACAAGCGGCGATCATAAAGGATCTTCAAGAGCATTTCATCTTGCTGCGTTAAAAACCCGAATTCTTCATCGTCGTTAAAGATCGACGGTCTGGCCCGAGGGCTGTCGTTGGCCAATCCCAGACCCTGCGCAACTTCCTCGTGAATGCAGGACCGGCGCAACAATGTCGGATGCTCGGCCCGTATGACGGCCACGGCCTTGCCATAGGCCAACTCGCCAGCCGCATCGGGGAAGGCATAAACCAAGCAAAGCATCGAGCGTGGCAGGTTTTCCAGCGCATCGATCGCAAGTGGTGAGACGTTGGGTACAAACTCGCGTACGCGGTCAGAGACCGCGGCCTTGTCATCCTCGCCGACGATCAACACCAGATAATTCGGCTGTGTCGCGGTGACCGAGATCGGGTGATCGGCAACTTGCGACAGACGCTGAGCGTAATTCGTCAGAAATTGTGTATCGGCTTGGCGCACATCCATCGGCACGCTGCTGCCAAACTCAATCGCCATCCGAACGGGTTTGTCCCAGCGGCGCAATTGGCTCGGCGTCCTCCGATGGACGAAACCCGTCGGCGCGGCCCTGTATTCGTCAAAAAGCGCGATTTCTTCAAAGTTGCGCGCCAGTATGCGCGGCGAGATCGAGGTATTGGCGTTGAAATCGTCCTGAAGCAGCAAGCCGCGCATGCGCATATCGCTTTGAATGGCCGCGTAATAGGCCGATAGCTCAACGCTTTTGGCTGAGGGTTGCTGAACAGTTTCAACCGGCGCGACTTGGCTTGTCGGCGAATAAGAGGGCGCACAACTGGCCAGAAGGGTCGCGACAAGCCCGATCCCAACGCGTTGATATGTGCGCCCAAAAATCACGCGGGCGCGGCGTCCATGGCCGATGCAGGTGCTTTGGCCGAGGCAAGCGCTTTGCGCAACTCGCCCTCGAGTTCTTTCAGTTCGACCTCGGCTTTCGCGCGCTTGGCCTTGCCTTCGTCCGCGATCCTCAAGCTGTCCTCAATCGTGCCAACAAGTTCGGCATTCGCCTGGCGAATGGCCTCAATGTCGAACACGCCGCGCTCCATTTCTTGGCGGATTGCCTTGTTGCTTTCGCGAAGGTTTGCGGCGTTCGCGGTTAGCAACTCGTTGGTCAGGTCGTTGGCGTCCTTTACGGCACGCGCGGCTTCGGAGGAGCGTTGCATCGTGACGGCCTGTGCCAATTGCGTTTCCCAAAGCGGCACCGTGTTGACGAGGGTCGAATTGATCTTGGTAACAAGCGACTTATCGTTTTCCTGAACCAACCGGATAGAGGGAAGCGATTGCATGGTGACCTGCCGTGTCAGCTTCAGATCGTGAACCCGGCGCTCAAGATCGTCCCGCGCCGATCTGAGGTCGCGCAATTCTTGTGCCTTCAGCGTCTGGGCGTCGTCCGTCGCAGCCTCCATCGCTTCTTGTGCAGCGGGAATGTCGGTTGCATCCAAAGCCGCAATCTTCTGTTCACCGGCGGCTATATAGAGCGCGAGTTCATCATAAAAGTTCAGCGTCTTCGCATAAAGGACATCGAGCGATTTGATGTCTTTCATCAGCGCATGTTCGTGGCTTAGCAAGTCCTCGGTGATCTTGTCGATCTGCCCTTGAACCGTTTCGTACTGGGCATAAAACTTGGCGATAGGCGCTGCCTTGCCAAGCAGTTTCTCCCACCAACTGCGGTCACGCCGCCCGTCAAGCTCTGACACCGAAAACCCGCGGATCGTAGCGACGATGTCACGCAGACTGTCCCCCGCAACCCCGAGGTCTTTGTTGCGGACATCTGCCAGCATCGCCTGCGAAATCTCTTGCAGTTCGGCCTGAGCGGACGATCCGAAACTGACGATTGAATTTGTGTCCGTCATGTCCAATTCGGCCATCCGCGACGAAACTTCGGCATCGGCTACAGCGGGCGACTCGGGGACGTCGGGCAGTTGGACGGCATTGATCTCGTCGATCTGAGCGACAATTTCCTTGGCCTTTTGGCGAACATTTTCAGACATAATAATTCCTTCGAAAGTTACTCGGAAACAATTGCGACACCTTCGCGTTCAAGACGGGCGCGCAGGACGTCAATCTCAATGTCGAGATCAACGTGGTCATCCGCAAGCAGTTTCTGAGTGCGGTTGTGAAAGCTAGATTCAAGATCCTCTAGCAGGGCTTCGTAGTTTTGACGCGCTTCGGCGCTGTGATTTCGGGCATAAAGATCGGCGAATTTCTCGGACGCCTGACGCGCAGCATCGAGATAGACCGACAGGTATTTGCGCGCCGCAGTCAGGTCGCGGGGATCGCCTTCGATCACGCGAAACATGTGACGCGCGGTCGATTGAAAACGTTCGGTACGGGCGACCAATGCACGGTCATTCAACGCGGCAATCGCTCGGCCCATGGCCGCGAGGTGGTTCTCGGCGTCTTCGATAGCACGCGCGACGCGGTCGTTTTGGAAGTCGTCAACGTCGCCCAGCCCTTTGCTTTTCATCGGGTCAAAACCAAAGGCAGCGATGTGAAGAAAAATGCCGAGCCCTGCAAAAATCAGCGCATCGATTGGCCCGTGCCCTGCAATACCCGCAACGCCCAGGCCCGCCCCCGTCAAAACCGCGCCAAATAGCTTGCGTGGAATTGCTGGCCTTCGGGCCACCTTGCGTGCCTCAAAGGCCTCTTGCGCGATCAACCCTTCTTTCGTCAGCCACGCGGCCAGCAAAAGCAGACCGAAGGCCGCCAGATAGGTCGCCATGGTGATGGGTTCCGAGGTGAAAGCCTTAAAGACAAGCAGCGCAGGCGCGAAGAACAGAAAATTCACCCGACCACCGGCACGGGCCGCCTTTTTGGTCTTTAGTCCTGACGGTGCGCTGGATGCGCCGGGGCTGTGTTTTCCACCGAATCTCTGTGCCATCAGATGCCAGACGCCGTTGCGGTGACATAGATAATGAGGGCAATCAAAAGCCCATACGCCAGTTTTTGCAGTCCAGTGTCGCTCATTAGTTGCCCTTTCAGAGCCTAAGATAAGAGCGCAAAGGCGCGTTTGCCAGACCTAGATCCCGAAGTTTGAGCGAAACAATGCTATCTGCGCCGCCGCACCGGCTTTGGTTTTGCAGGTGTTTCAGTCTGGGCACCAAGTCCCAATTGATCGCGCACGATCTTGCGGCGTATTTCTTCCACTTGTCCGGATTTCAGTTGACCCAGTTGAAATGGTCCGTAGCTGATACGGATCAAGCGATTCACCGTCAGCCCTACGTGATCCATCGCACGACGAATTTCGCGGTTTTTGCCCTCGCGAATGCCGATGGTCAGCCAGGCGTTCGCGCCTTGCTGGCGGTCGATGCTGACGGTCATCGGCTGGAAACGCTCTCGGTCAATGACGATGCCCTTGCGCAGAGGCTCAAGCGTCGTCTCATTGGGGGCGCCCTTGACGCGCACGCGGTACTTGCGCAGCCATCCGGTGCTTGGAAGCTCAAGTTTTCGTTTAAGCTCGCCGTCGTTGGTCAGCAACAACAGCCCCTCGGAATTCAGGTCTAGCCGACCGACGGTCATGACGCGCGGCAGATCCTCGGGCAGGTGATCGAAAACCGTCGCGCGCCCCTGTTCATCGCTGTTCGTTGTCACAAGGCCCGTGGGCTTGTGATAGAGCCACAGCCGCGTAGCCTCGGGTTCGGCGATGGGCTTGTTGTCGACCGCGATTTTGTCGGTTGCCACAACATTCAAGGCGGGGCTGGTCAGGATTTTGCCATTCACCGAAACACGACCGGCGTCGATCATGCGCTCAGCCTCGCGGCGGCTGGCGACTCCAGCGCGGGCAAGGACTTTTGCGATACGATCGCCTTTTGGGGTTTCTTGTGCCATGAGGAGCGATTAGACCAAATACGCATCATGTGAAAGCAGTGAATCCGGGGTCGGTCTTGTTTAAATCCTTTATGGACATAGCGCTGAGCGAGGCAAGAGCCGCAGGTGAGCGGGGCGAAATTCCGGTCGGCGCGGTGCTTGTGTCCCCCGAGGGCGTCGTCGTTGCCCAAGATGGGAACCGCACACGCGCGGATGCTGATCCAACCGCCCACGCCGAGGTGAACGTCATTCGTTCGGCGTGTCGGGCCTTGGGACAAGAGCGGCTTGCGGGATATGATCTCTATGTGACGTTGGAACCTTGCGCCATGTGCGCGACGGCCATCGCTCATGCTCGGATCGCGCGCGTCTATTACGGGGCCTCTGATCCAAAGTCGGGTGGTGTTGAATGCGGTGCGCGGGTTTTTGACCATCCCCAATCCCACCACAAACCCGAAGTTTATGCAGGGATCGCCCAGCGCGACTGCGAAGCACTGCTCAAGTCGTTTTTTGCGCGACTGCGCTAAGACCCTTCCAGGCGATCCGTGCGGGATTTCGCGTATAGGGCCAATACAGCCGAGATGGCAGCAGAGGCAAACATGAGCCACAGCAGAGGCAAGGCACCGGCCTCGGCATCAAGCATCGTCCCTGCATAGGCGGTTAGCGACGCGCCGCCTCCGATCATCAGGGCGCCACCCAAGCCACTGGCTGATCCGGCCAATTCAGGGCGCACGGACAACATCGCCGAGGTCGCGTTGGGGATCGTCATGCCATTTCCCAAGCCGACGAACACCATCGATACGAAAAACACCGTGACCGAGTTGAACCCGAGGTAGAATGCCGTAATCACTGCCCCCAGTCCGAACATAACGGTTGATATGCCAAGATTTATCATCCGGCTCAGGCCAACCCGTACCGAGTATCGCCCGGCCAGAAAATTTCCCGCGGCATAGCCGAGGGCCGGGGCCGCGAACGCGAGACCCAGCGCGGTCGGGGACAAGCCGTAGATGACCGAGCCGACAAAGGGGCCGCCGCCAAGAAAGGCGAAGTACGATCCGGTCGCAAAGGCCAGGGTCATAGAATAGGCCCAGAACCGACGGGATTTTAGCAGCGACGGGTATTCCTTGAACTGTTGGAACACAGAATTGTCCGTCTTGGCCGCAGTTTCCCCAAGATCAAACCAGGTCAAAACAAAGGTCGCGACGCCCAACAGCGCGAGGAACACGAAGGTCGCCTGCCAGCCGAACAACTCATCCAGAAAGCCTCCGAACATCGGGGCAAACATGGGGGCGATGGCCATGCCCATGGTCACATAGCCGATCAGACTTGCGGCTTTGGCAGGGGGTAGCGTGTCGCGAATTGAGGCCCGCGATATGGCCATGCCGACGACAACAGCCGCCTGCATCATGCGAAACCCGAGGAAGACTTCGACAGTCGGGGCCAGCGCACAGCCGATTGTTGCGACTATGAAGATACCAAACCCCCACAATATGATTGGGCGGCGGCCAAATTTGTCCGACAACGGGCCGGCAATGACCTGCAACAATGCGGACCCTAGCAAATAGGCGGAAACGGAAAGCTGAAGCACGGGGTAGGGGGCGTCGAAATATTCGGCCATGCCCGGCAGGGACGGCAGGAAAACGTTCATATTCATCGACGCGACGGCTGTTAAGCAGACCAGCGTTGCGATATGGGCTGGGGTGGTGCGATCGAGGAAGCGATCACCGCGAGAATGGGCCATGGACAAGCGGTAATTTCGGCGTTTCGAAATGTCCAGTTTGTTCTGAGGGTTTGCTGGTTTGCAATTAGCTCTTACTGCAATTCAAAGAATTTGCAAATTTGCGGGAAAAGTCTTTGCTGCATCGCCGCATGGGCTTATGGTCCGTCCAATTCAAAAGGGTTGCCGACATGAAAGACATTCTCAAGGAACTGGAAGATCGCCGCGAAGTCGCCCGTATGGGCGGAGGCGAGCGCCGCATCAATGCGCAGCATGCCAAAGGCAAGCTCACCGCGCGTGAACGGGTTGAACTTCTGCTGGACGAAGGCAGCTTTGAAGAGTTCGACATGTTCAAAGCCCATCGTTGTACCGATTTTGGCATGGAGAAAGAGAAACCCGCAGGCGATGGCGTCATCACCGGATGGGGCACCATTAACGGCCGGATGGTCTATGTCTTCTCGCAGGACTTCACCGTGTTCGGCGGGTCGCTGTCGGAAACCCACGCCGAGAAGATCTGCAAGATCATGGACATGGCGATGCAAAACGGCGCTCCGGTGATTGGCATCAACGATTCGGGAGGCGCGCGCATTCAAGAGGGTGTCGCCTCGCTTGCCGGTTATGCCGAGGTCTTTCAGCGCAACATCATGGCCTCGGGCGTGGTGCCGCAAATCAGCGTCATTATGGGGCCATGTGCTGGCGGCGCGGTTTATTCACCGGCGATGACCGATTTCATCTTCATGGTGAAAGACAGCTCATACATGTTTGTCACCGGCCCAGACGTTGTGAAGACAGTGACGAACGAAGTTGTAACCGCCGAAGAGCTTGGCGGTGCATCGACCCACACCAAGAAATCATCCGTCGCGGACGGGGCTTTCGAAAACGACATCGAAGCGCTGACCGAAGTCCGCCGTCTGGTCGACTTTTTGCCGCTCAACAACCGAGACAAAGCGCCGGTGCGACCGTTCTTTGATGAGCCGGGCCGGATTGAAGAAAGCCTTGATACGCTGATCCCCGAGAATCCGAACCAGCCCTACGACATGAAAGAGCTGATCCAGAAGATCGCCGACGAGGGTGATTTCTACGAGATTCAGGAAGATTACGCGAAGAACATCATCACTGGCTTTGTCCGCCTCGAAGGCCAAACCGTGGGCGTCGTCGCGAACCAGCCGATGGTTCTGGCGGGGTGTCTCGACATTGACAGTTCACGCAAGGCCGCACGTTTCGTCCGGTTCTGCGATGCATTTGAAATTCCGATCCTGACGCTTGTCGACGTGCCGGGTTTCCTGCCAGGCACGTCACAGGAATATGGCGGCGTTATCAAGCATGGTGCAAAGCTGTTGTTCGCGTATGGCGAAGCGACCGTGCCGAAAGTCACGGTGATTACCCGCAAAGCCTATGGCGGCGCTTACGACGTGATGGCTTCGAAGCACCTGCGCGGTGACTTCAACTATGCCTGGCCGACGGCTGAGATTGCTGTAATGGGGGCGAAGGGCGCGACCGAAATTATCCATCGCGCCGATCTGGGCGACGCCGAGAAAATTGCCGCCCATACGCAAGACTACGAAGACCGCTTTGCCAACCCGTTTGTGGCCGCTGAACGGGGCTTTATCGACGAGGTGATTATGCCTCAGTCTACGCGCAAACGTGTGAGCCGGGCCTTTGCATCATTGCGCAACAAGAAGCTGCAAAACCCGTGGAAGAAGCACGACAACATTCCGCTCTGATCGAGCGGACCGAGGTGGGGGCTGTCTGCCCCCACACCCCCGAGGATATTTTTGGCCAAAAGATGAGGTGGTGATGGCGCACAACGGCTGGCATATCGAGAGTGAAGGCGACAGGTTGACCTTGTCGCGACGCGCTGGTGCGCGGCTCGATTTTGCTGTGCAAACGCGTCTGCCAGACGGGAACCGACTTCGCATCGCGCATCAGATCCGGCAGGATTTGTGGCGGCGGTTGCAGGGGTTGCGAGGCTTTTCGCCGGTTGTCGTCGTTGAGCGTCGGGGTGGCGCATTGTTTGTGCAAGCCGGTGGTCAGGTTGATACACGGGTGTTTGCGAAAGCGTGGGCTGAGACCGCTGCGCGCGATGTGTTGACCTGCGCGCTAAACCGGCAACGCTGGAGCGCATTTGCGGTGCAGCGCGGGGAGGCCGTATGACGTTGTTTTCTTTGAGATTTCATTTTGACGGAAAATACCCTATGCTGCAGTCTAGTCTGAGGCGGATCGTTGGGTCCGTTCTGGCTAGAGGACAGGTTAAAAGGAGAGAGAGATGTCAAAGAGCATCCTTACAATCGCAGCAATCGCTGCTGTCACTTTGGTCAGCGCCTGTGCGCGACCGCCAGTTGAAACGCCAAGTGCTGCCGTCACCACGATGCCGGTTGTGCCGCTTTCTGCTGAACCGGTTTACACCGGCAAACTCAAGTAAACACTACACCGACCGTGTAATTCAAACGCCATGGTCGCCTTTTCTAAGGGGGCGGCCATGCTAAAGCACCGCGGTTTTCCGGGTCGTTTGACCGGAACAGATTACCAATTCACAATTCGACGTGGAAACGCCAAAGGCGCGACGCCGATCACCAAGCGCGAGCGCTTTGCTGACCGGCGTCCGGCGGATCGACGCGCTGATGCCGGCTTTATGGAAGCCTTGTGGACCCATTTCGGCGAGGAACCCTTCCAGCGCGGCAATCTTGACGCTGGCCGCCTAAGCTGGCTGTTCGGTCGCGAAGTGGTTGCGGTCGACGAAGATTTTGACCCGGCCGATTACGACGCCTTGTTGCGCATAGACCTGAACGTGGCACGCGCGTCTTTTCCCGACGTCTTTGGCGGGGAATAGGCATGACCTTGCGCGATCACCTCTCACTTTGGCGGAAACTGGCCGAGAAACCGCGATCCTTGCGTTCTGGCTTTCCCTTGCCGCGTTGCTACGCGAACGTGACCTATGTGACCGGCAAAGCAGCAATTGCTTTCCTGCCGCGTATCCCTTCCCTTTTCCGGGGGTCGGCGCTTTCGGGCGCGGCCCCCGTCTTTTTGACTGCGCCGTCGCACGACGATGCGCTCACTTCCCCTATCCCCAGAAATCTGCCTCTGCCCATGGTTTTCATGTGCAAAAGACCAAGAAGGACTGACCATGTTTGACAAGATCCTGATCGCCAACCGTGGCGAGATCGCCTGCCGCGTCATCAAGACCGCCCGCAAAATGGGTATCAAAACCGTCGCGATATACTCGGACGCCGATAAGCAGGCGCTGCATGTGAAAATGGCAGACGAGGCGGTGCACATCGGGCCTCCGCCTGCGAACCAATCCTATATCGTCATCGACAAGGTGATGGACGCGATTCGCCAGTCTGGTGCGCAAGCGGTCCACCCAGGTTACGGCTTCTTGTCGGAAAACTCGAAATTCGCCGAAGCGCTTGAGGCCGAAGGTGTTGCCTTTGTTGGGCCGCCAAAAGGCGCGATTGACTCGATGGGCGACAAGATCACCTCGAAGAAAATCGCGCAAGAGGCCAATGTGTCAACGGTTCCAGGCTACATGGGCCTGATCGAAGACGCCGAAGAAGCGGTGAAGATTTCCAACCAGATCGGCTATCCTGTCATGATTAAAGCCTCGGCTGGTGGCGGTGGCAAAGGCATGCGGATCGCTTGGAATGACGATGAGGCCCGCGAAGGTTTTCAGTCGTCCAAGAACGAGGCTGCGAACAGCTTTGGCGACGACAGGATTTTCATCGAGAAGTTTGTCACCCAGCCGCGTCACATTGAAATTCAAGTGCTCTGCGACAGCCACGGGAACGGTGTCTATCTCGGCGAGCGGGAATGCTCGATCCAGCGCCGCAACCAGAAAGTGGTTGAGGAAGCGCCCTCGCCGTTTCTTGATGAGGCCACGCGCAAAGCGATGGGTGAACAGGCGGTGGCACTGGCCAAGGCCGTCGGTTATTCCAGTGCGGGCACCGTGGAATTCATCGTCGATGGCGCGCGGAATTTCTATTTTCTCGAAATGAACACCCGCTTGCAGGTTGAGCATCCTGTGACCGAGCTGATTACCGGCGTTGACCTTGTCGAACAGATGATCCGTGTCGCCAATGGCGAGCCGCTGAGCATCACCCAAGACGACGTGATCCTGACCGGTTGGGCCATCGAAAACCGCGTTTATGCCGAAGATCCCTATCGCGGGTTCCTGCCGTCAATTGGCCGTCTGACCCGTTATCGCCCACCTGCGGAAGTTGCGGCTGGGCCGATGCAGGTCAACGGCAAATGGGCCGATGACGCGATTGAGGGCGCTACCGCTGTGCGCAATGACACGGGTGTATTCGAGGGCGGCGAAATCTCGATGTACTACGACCCGATGATCGCCAAGCTCTGCACTTGGGCGCCAACCCGTGCCGAAGCGATTGAGGCCATGCGCATCGCGCTTGACAGCTTTGAGCTTGAGGGCATCGGTCACAACCTGCCCTTCGTCAGTGCGGTTATGGATCACCCGATCTTCATCAAAGGCGAAATGACGACAGCCTTCATCGAAGAGCAATA
>JBELFK010000054.1:0-18062 GCA_042092935.1 Paracoccaceae bacterium
CGCATTCCGACGACGAGGCGATGGAGATCGCCAAACAGGTTGGCTATCCGCTGGTCATCCGCCCGTCCTATGTTCTCGGTGGTCGTGCAATGGAGATCGTCCGCGACGACGCGCATCTTGAACGCTACATCAACGAAGCCGTGGTGGTCTCGGGCGACAGTCCTGTGCTTCTCGACAGCTATCTTGCAGGCGCGATTGAGCTTGACGTCGATGCACTATGCGACGGGAAAGAGGTTCACGTCGCCGGCATTATGCAGCACATCGAAGAGGCAGGCGTCCACTCTGGCGATAGCGCTTGTTCCTTACCGCCCTACTCACTGTCGCAAGACGTCATCGATGAGTTGAAAAAGCAGTCCCGAGCATTGGCGCTAGAGCTTGGTGTCGTGGGACTGATGAACGTCCAATTCGCCGTCAAGGGTGACGAGATTTTCCTCATCGAAGTGAACCCCCGTGCCTCTCGCACCGTGCCGTTTGTTGCCAAAGCCGTGAACAGCCCGATTGCTTCTATCGCAGCAAGGGTCATGGCGGGCGAACCACTGTCGAACTTCGACTTGGTTGATCCCCAGATCGAAACTTTTGCCGTGAAAGAGGCCGTTCTTCCCTTCGCCCGCTTCCCGGGTGTGGATACGATCCTCGGGCCAGAAATGCGCTCAACAGGCGAAGTCATGGGCTCGGACAAGAGCTTTGCGCGGGCGTTCCTGAAAGCTCAGTTGGGCGCGGGCAGCGACTTGCCGACTGGCGGCAAGGTCTTCCTCTCGATCAAAGACAGCGACAAGACGCCGTTGATCGTCGAGGCCATGCAAACCCTGACCGACGAAGGCTTTGACATCGTTGCAACCAGCGGCACAGCCAAATGGCTGGGCGAACACGCGATTGCCGCGGAAACCATAAACAAAGTCTATGAAGGCCGCCCAAACATCGTCGACTCGCTGAAAAACGGTGAGATTTCATTGGTCTTCAACACCACCGAAGGCGTTCAGGCCATCGAAGACAGCCGCGAAATCCGCTCGGTCGCTTTGTATGACAAAATCCCCTACTTCACGACCGCCGCCGGATCACACGCAGCATCGCTGGCGATCAAGTCGCGTAAAGAAGGCGAGATCGAAGTGACGTCTTTGCAGGAAGCGATGCGATAGGTATGCGCTAGGGTGGGTTAATTGCCCACCCTGCACTTTTCGAATCTGATCGCCCCTGCCATAACCCCGCTATGGCCAAGCTCTACTTTAACTACTCCACCATGAACGCCGGTAAATCGACGGTGCTGTTGCAGGCGTCGCATAACTACGGCGAGCGCGGGATGGAGACGTATTTGCTGACCGCTCAGTTCGACAATCGCGCGGGGGACGGGCGGATTGCGAGCCGGATTGGCATCGGACAATCGGCGGATACCTTTGCGCCCGGTGAGGATCTGTTTGCCAAGGTTGCCGCCCGCCTCGAGCGCGGTAAAGTCGCTTGTATCTTCATCGACGAGGCGCAGTTTCTTGACAAGGATCAGGTCTGGCAATTGGCCCGTGCCGTGGATGATTTGGGCGTGCCCATCATGTGTTATGGCCTTCGTGTGGATTTTCAGGGCGAGCTTTTTCCCGGTTCCGCAGCCCTGCTGGCCTTAGCCGACGAAATGCGCGAAATCCGCACGATTTGCCATTGCGGCAAGAAAGCCACCATGGTGATCCGCCAGGACCATGAGGGCAACGCACTGCTCGAGGGCGATCAGGTGCAGATCGGCGGCAACGAGACTTATGTGAGCCTCTGCCGCCGTCATTGGCGCGAGGCTGTTGGCGACCGCTAGGGCGGACCTTAGTTTACCGGATTCGGCAAATCCTCACCGGCAAAGAACGCCCGCAAATTCTTGACCGCAAGCATGCCCATGGCCGTGCGCACCTCAAGTGCGGCGGTTCCAAGGTGCGGCAGTAGGGTCACATTATTGAGCTTCGTCAGCGCGGGTGGCACGTCAGGTTCGTTCTCATAAACATCCAAGCCGGCACCTGCGATTTCGCCGGTTTGCAGCGCTGTCACCAGCGCGCTTTCGTCAACAACATCGCCGCGGGCAATGTTAACGAAATGGGCGTGGGGCTGCATGACCGCGAAAACGTCCTTGCCGATCAGATGCTTTGTCTCGGGACCGCCGGGAACCGCGACCACAAGCACATCGACATTCGCCGCCAAAGTTTTCAGCGACTTCAACTGGGTCGCAGGCACATCGACCTTCTTTTCTGAACGGTTGTAATAGGCGACCTGCATCCCGAAACCGAAATGGGCGCGTTTGGCGATGGCCTGACCGATCCGGCCCATGCCAACGATCCCAAGACGTTTGCCGGAAAGGTGCAGCCCGAGCATCTGCGTTGGATGCCACCCGTCCCATTGCCCCGAGCGCACAAGACGTTCGCCCTCGGCCGCGCGGCGACAGGTCATCAGCATCAACATCAGCGCAATGTCGGCCGTGGCGTCGGTCACGGCCCCGGGCGTGTTGGTCACGCGGATGCCATTCGCGGCGGCCAGAGCGGTATCGATGTGGTTATACCCGACCCCGAAATTGGCGAGGATTTTGCACCGGTGCGGCCCACCCGACATCACCTGTTCGTTAAAATTATCGCCCAGCGTCGGGATAATTCCGTCATAGAGCGCCATGGCGGCGCGCCGCTCGGTGCGGGTCAAAGGTGTGGTTTTGTCGCGCACTTCGACGCGGAAGTGCTTTTCGGCCTCGGCAATCACGGATGCGGGCAGCGGTCGCGTAATGAATATACGGGTCAATGCATGCGTCCCCCTGTGGGCACGTCCTTCTCGGGGCCGATCAACACAATCTCACCATCCTCATCGGGCAGCCCAAGCACCAGAACTTCGGACATGAACCGACCGATTTGACGCGGTGGGAAATTCACGACGGCCATGACCTGACGCCCAACGAGGCTTTCAGGCGTGTAATGCGCCGTTACCTGCGCCGAGGTCTTTTTCTCGCCAATGTCGCTGCCGAAATCGATCCACATCTTGATCGCGGGCTTTCTCGCCTCGGGGTAGGGCTCGGCGCGGATGACCCGACCGACACGGATGTCCACCTTGAGGAAATCGTCAAAAGTAATTTCATCCATTGGACAACTCCTTTGATCGGTCCGTTGCGGCTTTCACTGTCGCGGCCATCAATGGCGGCAAGCCATTTGCTTTGTCCATCAGCACCTCAAGTCCGGCCTGTGTCGTGCCGTTTGGGCTGGTAACGTTGACGCGCAATTGCGCGGGTGTTTCGCCCGCACCCTCGGCCAAAGCGCCTGCGCCTGCAACGGTCGCCTTGGCCAGTTGCATCGCCAGTTCAGCGGACAACCCCTGCGCCTCACCAGCGGCGGCCAGGGTTTCGATCATGTGAAACACATAGGCCGGGCCAGAGCCGCTGACGCCTGTCACAGCGTCCATTTGCGCCTCGCTTTCCAGCCGAACGACCTGCCCAACGGCATCCAAAAGCGCCTCGGCCTGATCGAGTTGTGCAGATGTTGCGTGGGCGTTGCCAATGATTGCCGTAATACCCTTGCCGACCGCCGCAGGCGTGTTTGGCATGGCGCGGATGATGGGCGTCTGCGCCCCGAGTATGTCTTGGTAGGTTTCAAGGGTCACACCTGCGGCCACCGAGACAAACAGGGTATCGCCATTGCCCATCGCCGTCAGAACCGGCAGCGCGTCGGCCATCATTTGTGGTTTCACAGCGATAAGAACGATTGCGGGCGCAGCGGGCAGGGTTTCGTTTACGTGGACGCCTTGCGAGGTCACCCAGTCCGACGGATAGGGATCTTTCACCCAAACGGAAGCCGCACTCAACCCTCGGTCAAGCCAGCCCGCCAACATGGCCGTGCCCATTTTGCCGCAGCCAAGCAGGACCAACCCGCGTTCACTGATTGTATCAAATGACATGTTTTCCCCCGGCTCTTTTCGGGGGAAGTGTTACGCGCGACCGTAGGCCTCTGCAATGGCGACTTGCAGCGCTTCCTGAGGCGTTTTGTTGCCCCAACCGACAAGCTGGAAGGCGGGATAATAGCGCTCGGCTGACAAAACGGCAGCATTTATCAGCGTATTGATCTGGTCACCGGTCGCGGTGCCACCGCCCGCAAGAACCAAGCCATAGCGATAAACCATCAGCTTTTGCTCGACCCAATAGGTAAAGGCCCCGGCCCAGCATTGATCGTTCACTTCGTTGAGCGCCTCGTAAAGCTCGCCCATCCGATCCTCAGGCGGGTCCATTTCGTAAGTGCACACAAGTTTGAGCGTTTCGTCATAGCCTGACCACGCCAGAGTGACCGAGTAGGATTTCCATTGGCCTTGAACGGCCATCGCGATCTGGTCGTCCGCGATACGGTCAAATTCCCAATCGTAATGCTCGGCGATGTGTTCGACGATATCGATAGGATGAAGATCGTCTGAGTCCAGATATGCTTCGGACATTGCCATGACGCCACCTCTCATTTGTGTAGCGCTTGGGCCTGACAGCGCCCCAAGCGCTAGGTGCCTGCTCTAGAAGCTGACGTTTTTCGCCCTGCCTCTACCAGATATGGTGGGCGTAAGTCGGGTGCCTTGTAAAGACAATTATTTGTGTGGGCCGGAAAAAGCTGTGGATATCTGCGCCCTTCGTCTGGGGAAATAACCCTCTGACAGCAATAGAAAAGGCGCCTGACGATCATGTCGGGCACCTTGTTTCACTGGGGTCGCGTTGATCTACTTGCCGCCAGCTTCCAGCGCATCAAGCCGCGCCTTCAGCGCTTCGTTTTCTTCGCGGGCTTTTTGCGCCATTGCACGCACCGCGTCGAATTCCTCGCGGGTTACAAAGTCACGATCCGCCAGCCAGCGGTCCATCATGGAACTCAGCGCCGTCTCGGCCTCGTCCTTGGCGCCCTGCGCCACGCCCATCGCATTTGTCATCAATTGCGAGAAATCATCGAGAATTTTGTTGCGGGTCTGCATGGGGCCTCCGGGGGTTTTCTGCCTATTTATATGGCCCTTATTGCAATGAGGCTCAAGGTGCACTTTATATAGCGCCCAAAGGCAGCGAGACGCATGATCCAATTCCCTAATATTTCCCCCGAACTCTTTTCTTTCAATCTGTTTGGCATGGAATTTGCCCTACGATGGTACGCGCTGGCCTATCTGGCCGGACTGGTCGCAGGCTGGCGCATCATCGTCATGTTGGCGCGCCGACCGGCTTTGTGGCCGGCAAACACCGCGCCAATTGAGCCTGCAAAGGTCGAGGATTTGCTGACATGGGTTGTCGTCGGCACAATTATCGGCGGCAGATTGGGCTTTGTCCTGTTTTATCAACCGGCCTACTACTTCAGCAATCCGATGGAGATCTTGCGCATCTGGCAAGGCGGAATGGCGTTTCACGGGGGTCTTTTGGGCGTTATCGTCGCTGGCGTCCTGTTTTGTCGCTACCACAAGATCCCGATGCTGCAAATCTCGGACGCGATGGCGCTTGTCGTGCCAATCGGGCTGTTGCTCGGGCGGCTTGCGAACTTCATCAACGCCGAACTTTGGGGCCGCCCAACGGACGCGCCTTGGGGCGTTGTCTTTCCGGGCGAGGCCGCGCAGGCCTGCGGTGACGTTGTCGGGCTTTGCGCCCGCCACCCATCGCAACTCTACGAAGCCGCGCTTGAGGGCGTTCTTCTTGGCCTGTTGATGCTGGTCATGGTGCTGCGCCACGGCGCTTTGAAACGGCCCGGTCTTATCACCGGCGTGTTCTTCACCGGCTATGGTCTCAGCCGCTTTTTCGTTGAATTCTTCCGTCAGCCGGACTTTCAGTTTGTCTCGCTCGACAATCCCATCGGTTGGGCGATCCAATTCGGCAATTATGGCCTGACCATGGGCCAGATCCTATCGTTGCCAATGATTGTGATCGGAGTGTTTTTCCTTTTGCGCTCGCGGGCCTCTGCGTGAGTGGCACCCTGAAAGACATTTTAACCCGACGCATTCGCGCCGAAGGGCCGATCACCCTTGCCGATTATATGGCAACCTGTCTGCTGCATCCTAAGCACGGCTATTACGCGACGCGCGATCCTTTTGGACACGCGGGCGACTTTATTACCGCGCCTGAGATCAGTCAGATGTTTGGGGAATTGGTCGGCCTCGCGCTTGCCCAAAGCTGGATAGACCAAGGAAGCCCGGCGTCGTTCACCCTCGCCGAGATTGGCCCAGGGCGCGGCACATTGATGGCGGACATTCTGCGTGCAACACAAAACGTCCCCGGGTTTCGTGCAGCGGCCAAAGTCTATCTGATCGAGGCATCCGAAACCCTGCGCGCCGTGCAATCGAAAACGCTGAAGGACAAAGACGCAAACTGGATTGCCGACGTCTCGCAGTTGCCAGACGCGCCGCTCTGGCTTGTCGCAAACGAGTTTTTCGACGCCCTCCCGATCCGGCAATTCCAGCGGTCGGAAAACGGTTGGCAGGAACGCTTGGTGCATGTCACCGGCAGCGGCACCCTAGGGTTTGGCCTCGCTCAGGAAACCGATTTTTCTGATCTGGCGGACCGGCTGGATGATACGAAGGTCGGCGATGTCGTGGAAACCTGCGGCCCTGCACAAGGCATTGTCGCCACGATAGGCGCACGCATCAACGAGCACGGCGGCGCGGCGCTGGTCATCGACTACGGTGATTGGCATTCTTTGGGCGACACCTTCCAAGCGATCCAGTCGCACCAGCCTTGCGATCCATTTGATGATCCCGGCTTGGCCGACCTGACAGCCCATGTCGATTTTGAGGCCTTGGCGCAGGCAACACCCTGTGCGCATTCCCGCGTGACGCCCCAAGGCGTGTTTCTCGAGCGTTTGGGCATCGTGCAACGTGCGCAGACCCTCGCCGCGCATCTATCCGGTGAAATGCTCGAAAATCACGCCTCAGCATTTCAACGCTTGACCCACCCCGACGAAATGGGAACCTTGTTCAAAGTTATGGCCCTCTATCCGCATGGGGCCAATCCTCCGCCAGGGGTTGGTGTATGACGCTGGAAATTTTGACGAGCGACCTGCTGGGGCATGTCCGCCACGGGTTTTTCACACGCCGCGGCGGGGCCTCGTCGGGTGTGTTTTCCGGTTTGAACTGCGGTCTGTCGTCAAGCGATCAAGACCAGATGGTGCGCATCAACCGCACGCGGGTCGCCGAGGCGATGGACGTTTCCACGCCCGCGCTGGTCACCATTCGGCAGACCCACTCGCCCGATGTCATCACGGTGACCGAGCCACTGGAAGGCGACATCGAAGGGGACGGGCTGGTCACCCGCGTTCCGGGTCTGGCGCTTTCGATCCTGACGGCCGACTGCCAACCGATCCTGTTCAGTGATCCGGTCGCCGGTGTCATCGGCGCAGCGCACGCGGGGTGGAAAGGCGCCAAGGACGGCGTGATCGAAAACACGATCAGCGCCATGATCGCACTGGGGGCAGTGCGTCAAAACATTGTCGCGGCAATCGGTCCGACGATCAGCCAGCCAAATTACGAAGTTGGACCCGAGTTTCTTGAAGGCTTTCTTAGCGATGACTGGGGGAACAAACGCTTTTTCTCGACCGGCGACGGAGATCGCGCCCATTTCGATCTGCCCGCCTATGGTCTGCAAAAACTGACCGAGGCAGGCGTGGGCAACTCTGAGTGGATCAAGCAATGCACCTATGCGGATGAAGACCGCTTCTTTTCGTTCCGCCGGGCCACCCATAAGAAAGAGGCCGATTACGGGCGCTTGATCTCCTCAATTCGGTTGTGATTGACCGACGCTTCCCCAAAAACACTTCAAACTTTCCCCAGACTTGTGCTGTTTGCGCCCAGAATTGGCCCCATTCGAAAGACAAATTGTTCCTCAAGACAAAACAATCAGATGCAAATTGCATCGATTAGAAGGAACAAAGACATGACGATTAAAAAGCGCTGGATCGACGCGGTTGTAGAAACCGCTGAAAAGAACGAAACCCAACTCCCTTGGGCGCGCGGAACTCGTCGTCAGCAAACGATTGAAAACCGCAAGGCGGAAAAGCCTGCGAAACGCTCAGCCTAATCCCCCCGCCGGATTGCCTGCTCCTCCCTGCTGGCGATCTTGCATTCCAAACTGACAGCCGGGTCGCGTAAAGCACCCGGCTGATTCGTTTTTAAATTCAGGCCAAAGGCCACAAATTCGCCATATTGTCAGCCGCAGTCGTCAACAATAAGCGCCAACTTCCGACCATTGAACACCTCGCGTATGTAATAAGGTGTCCGATTTGACAGGTGGGCAACCGGCTGCCACACAGGACTTGTAAATCAGAAACGTCGTTGCCGTGGGGGCCAGCGCATGTGACGAAGGACGAAGTCCACATGTATATGCCTCGTACAGCAGAGCGTGTCTCTGCCTCCAAGTTCCCTCCGCTCGCCCGTCGTGGCGAAGTCTCAAGGTCTGTCGGGCGGTCGCCGCAATCTGCACCTCTCATGCGTAAATATGCGGCCGCCTGCCTTTCCGAGGACGGTGGAATTTCGGAAATGGAGCGTTTGGCCCCAGCGACCCCTGATTTCGAACAGGCTTTCTCGGCTTTTACTCATTCAACGCAAATCTACGCCCCGGGCGGACCAATTCAGGCCTCTGACCTGATTCCTGGCGACATCGTGACCACGGCGTCAGGGCAAGAGCGTCGCGTTGTCTGGATCGGCTCAATGACCGGCGTGCCGACGATGGAGCAACCCGAGCTGCCCAATTTCAAACTGGTGCGCATCAGCGCGGATACCTTTGGTCTCGACCGCCCTATGGGCGATCTGACACTTGCGCCTTCGGCAGTGATTTCCGCAGGATACGAGGATATTTCAGCGGGGGATCGTGCGGACGGCGATTCAATTTGCCAGCTTATGCCGCAAAGCAGTGTGCGCATGTTCCACGTGATGCTGGACCGCCCTGCCCATGTCTTGGCCAACGGCCTGCCGGTTGCAAGCTACGTGCCAAACACTCGGTTTGTTGAAACGATGGGCCCGAACCGCAAGGCGCTGTTCACCTCGTTCTTCGAGAACACGTCGTTTAATTTCGCTGAGGTCTAAGCCTCGCGGCTCAGGCGATCTTCCAGAACGTTGAACGGAACGCCCGGTTGGTCCTTTGCGTTGCGAATAACCAAAGACGTCTTCACGCTGATGACATTATCCGCCGCTGTCAGTTCCTCGGTCAGGAAGGTCTGGAACGTGCTCAGATCCGGCGCGACGCATTTCAGGATGAAATCCACCTCGCCGTTCAGCATGTGACACTCACGCACCAAAGGCCAACCGTCGCATTTCTTTTCAAAGGCGCTGAGATCAACCTCGGCCTGGCTTTGCAAACCGACCATCGCGAAAACCTGCACCTCAAATCCAAGCGCACGGCTGTCGACGTCGGCGTGATAGCCCCGCACCAATCCGGCCTCTTCCAAAGTACGCACGCGACGCAGGCAGGGCGGCGCAGATATGCCAACACGTTTGGCAAGTTCGACGTTGGTCATACGACCGTCCGCTTGCAGCTCTGCTAGGATTTTGCGGTCGATTGGGTCCAGCCTGTGTCCAGCCATATTTGCCTCGGGTTTCTAATAGGTTTCGGAACGCATTCCTAATACGCAATATTATTGCGTCACTGCGCAATATCCTTATTGCATCGTTCAGAATTATACCAGAACTTTTCTGATTGCTCAGCGGGGGTTTTACCCAAGCCGGTCGCGGACTATATCGGGGTCAACACAAAACAATGAGGGCTCCTCATGGGCGAATCAAGACATACGAAAGTGCTGATAATCGGTTCGGGACCAGCAGGATATACGGCTGGTGTTTATGCAAGTCGTGCGATGCTTGAACCGATTTTGGTTCAGGGGATCGAGCCGGGCGGCCAATTGACCACGACAACCGAGGTTGAAAACTGGCCGGGGAATACGGAAATCCAAGGCCCCGATCTGATGGTCAACATGGAAGCACATGCCAAGGCCATGGGCTGCGAAATCATCGGCGACATCATCACCGACCTCGACACCTCAAAACGCCCCTTCGTCGCCATGGGGGACAGCGGCACGGTATATACAGCCGACGCGGTGATTCTTGCCACGGGCGCGCGCGCCAAGTGGCTGGGGCTTGAGTCTGAGGAAGCCTACAAAGGCTTCGGCGTTTCGGCCTGCGCCACCTGCGACGGGTTCTTCTATCGCGGGCAGGAAATTGTGGTGATTGGCGGCGGCAACACCGCCGTGGAAGAAGCGCTCTTCCTGACGAATTTCGCCACCAAGGTAACGCTGATCCACCGCCGCGACGAGTTGCGGTCGGAAAAAATCCTTCAGGACCGATTGTTCAAGAACCCCAAGATCGAAACACTTTGGTTCCATCAACTCGAAGAAGTCGTCGGCGAGGACAACCCGAAAGGCGTCGTCGCCGTCCGTGCCAAGAACGTGAAGACCGGCGAGATCACCGAGATCCCTTGCAAGGGGGTTTTCGTCGCCATCGGACACGCCCCCGCGACGGAACTGGTGAAGGACGTTCTGGAAATGCACAATGGCGGCTACGTGAAGGTCAAACCGGGCAGCACCGAAACCTCGATCCCGGGCATTTTTGCCGCCGGTGACCTGACCGACCATAAATACCGCCAAGCCGTGACCTCGGCAGGCATGGGATGTATGGCCGCGCTGGATGCGGAACGCTTCCTCGCTGAGCAGGAATAATCCCCTAACGATCCACACATGTCTTCCGAGCGTTTTGACGCTCGGAATCCCATGAACCTGACCGACCGGGTCGCAGCCTCATCCACGGCGGTGAGACCGTCGCGCCGTGGCCTACGCCAAGATTGTTTCCATTTCTGCGTCAATTTTCAAATTTCGGGCCAATTGACCCTATTTTTGCCAAAATTCGTTCCTAAAAGCCCTTGAACGCGGGTTTTCTCTTTATCCGAGCGACCAACCATGCAATGTGTTCACAAGTGAACACACAATGAACCAGAGCGATGACGGCCCAGAAACCAGCCCAAATGCTACCAGAAGACGACCAGCTTTTCCGTCTTTTGCATCAGCTAGACACCGCGCCCGACGCCTCGCAGCGTGTGATCGCGGAGGCATTGGGTATTAGCCTTGGACGCCTGAATGCGCAGATCCGTCAGGCCTCCGAAGCTGGTCTCGTCGCCATCAACGACCGCAGCGGTCCAGACAACCGCGCCCGCTTCAAATACGAAATCACCTCCCGAGGCGCTGCCGAAAAACTGCGTCTCACTGACAATTTTTTAACGCGCAAACTTCATGAATACGATGCGCTTCACGCTGAATTAACAGGGACCGCCAGCGGTCTTCTGGCATTGAAAAAAAGGACTCCTTTGATGCTTTCCAATCTCGCCCCCATTCCGGAACTTTTTGTTTCCTACGACTCAGCGCAAAAGCTCAAGGCCGAGGCTGCTGACCTGACAAGCTGGGATCTGACCCCTCGTCAAATCTGCGACCTTGAGCTTTTGATGAACGGCGGCTTCAACCCGCTCAAAGGGTTCTTGAACGAAGAAGACTACAACGGCGTCGTGGAAAACATGCGCACCGCAGACGGATCGCTTTGGCCGATCCCGATCACATTGGACGTCAACGAAGCCTTCGCCGACGGAATCGAACTGGGTCAAGACATCGCCTTGCGCGACCAGGAAGGCGTAATCCTTGCAACAATGACCGTCGCCGACCGGTGGGAGCCTAACAAATCGCGTGAAGCAGAAATGGTGTTCGGCGCAGACGATCTTGCGCACCCCGCCGTGAACTACTTGCACAATGAGGCGGGAAAAATCTACCTCGGCGGTCCGGTGACTGGCATTCAACAGCCCGTGCACTATGATTTCAAAGGCCGTCGCGACACACCTAACGAACTTCGCGCCTTGTTCCGCAAGCTCGGTTGGCGCAAGGTTGTTGCGTTTCAAACCCGCAACCCGCTACACCGCGCGCATCAGGAACTCACCTTCCGCGCCGCGAAAGAGGCACAGGCCAACCTGCTGATCCACCCTGTCGTCGGCATGACCAAGCCGGGTGACGTCGATCACTTCACCCGCGTCCGTTGCTACGAAGCCGTTCTCGATAAGTACCCCGGATCAACAACCTCAATGAGCTTGCTGAACCTCGCCATGCGCATGGCTGGCCCGCGCGAGGCCGTTTGGCACGGGCTAATCCGCAAGAACCATGGCTGCACGCATATGATCGTCGGTCGCGATCACGCTGGCCCCGGCCAAAACTCAGCGGGCGAAGATTTTTACGGTCCCTATGACGCGCAGGACCTTTTCCGCGCGCATCAGGAAGAAATCGGCATCGAGATGGTCGACTTCAAACATATGGTCTACGTACAAGAGCGCGCCCAGTACGAACCAGCGGACGAAATCAAGGATCGCGACAAGGTGACTGTGCTGAACATTTCGGGCACCGAACTGCGCCGCCGTCTGCGCGAAGGCCTGGACATTCCCGAATGGTTCAGCTTCCCCGAGGTGGTCGAGCAATTGCGTGGCCGCTACCCGCCCCGCTCGCAGCAAGGCTTTACCGTTTTCTTCACAGGCCTGTCTGGCTCGGGGAAATCGACCATCGCCAACGCGTTGATGACGAAGTTGATGGAAACCGGCGGTCGGCCCGTGACGTTGTTAGATGGCGATATCGTCCGCAAGAACCTGTCTTCAGAGCTTGGCTTCTCGAAAGAGCACCGCGATCTGAACATCCGCCGTATCGGCTATGTGGCCTCCGAGATTACAAAGAACGGTGGCATCGCGATCTGCGCGCCCATCGCGCCCTACACCTCAACCCGCCGCGCTGTACGTGAAGAGATCGAGTCCTACGGCGCGTTCGTCGAGGTTCATGTCGCCACCGCGCTTGAGGAATGCGAGCGTCGTGATCGCAAGGGGCTTTATAAACTGGCTCGCGAAGGCAAGATCAAAGAGTTCACTGGCATTTCAGACCCTTATGAAGCGCCCGCAGACCCCGAGCTTCGCGTCGAAACCGAAAATGTCGAAGTGGACAACTGTGCGCATCAGGTCATCCTGAAGCTCGAGCAGCTAGGACTGATTGCCGGTTAACAACCGCAAAATGGTGAATTTTGGGCGGCCCCTTCGGGTCGCCCTTTTTCGTGGCCGCGTTGCCAAAAACAAAAAAAGGCCAGCGAAAAACGCTGGCCTTTCAAAAACTTGTTTGCCCAGCTTATGCCGGCGAAGCGTAAGAGCTTACGATGTCGATTTCTTCGATAACATCCACGACGCTTCCACCAGCGTCGATGATTGATGCAATGTCGTTGATTGCATTGGCCTGCGTGCTGTCCGAGGACGAGCTTCCGACGCTCCTAAGTGCGCCGACAATCGTCGCGGCCGCGCCAGCGTCGTCTTGCAGACTACGTGATTCAACGACATTAAGGATTGCAACTGTAACATTCGCAAGCGCGGAATTTACAGCTGTAGATGCACCGCTTACGGAACGCAGCGCTGTCGTCGCCGAACCAACGATCTGCTGGATTTCCGCAGCGACCGTGGAGTTGGCGCCAGCGCTTGTCCGAAGGGCATTCGTCGCAGTAACGACGATCTGGCCAATTGCAGAAGCCCGCTCAGCCGCTGGGAGCGAGGCCGTTTGCGCGACATATTGGGCAACCAGCGCGTCACATGTCGTCAGCGTCGCTGTCGCGCCACAAGCCGCGGTGATGTTTTGCAGAAGTGTAGCCAACGAAACCGCCTGCGCAGAGGCTGGGACTGGAACTGTCAACGCAGCGGTAATTGCTGCTGTGGCGATAATCTTTTTCATTTTGCTCTACAAATTTTTGCCAAGCACCCGGCAACACGCGACCAAGATGGCCAACCTTTCCCGCAACTTACAGGTTTAATCCGCGCCAAGCAAGCCCATCTGAGGTAAGGATATCATACGTTTTTGCTGAAATGTCACGTAATTCTTCTAAGTTTCCAGCAAATCACGCCTGTCAATCGCAACCCTTGTTTGTCTACCCATCAGATCAAGCAGCACCCATGCGCGTTGATCCGCTGTCATTTCGACAATTTCCCCCACCCATTCGATGAATGGACCGCTGGCCAACTTGACCATATCACCCTGCTTAAAATCCACCGGCACTTCGACAACGACGTCGTCGCTGCACCGCGATTTGATCGCCTCGACCAACCCGTCGGGCACGCGCGAAGGTTTGCCTGCCGTCGATACGATTCGCGAGACACCATAGGTCGAGTTTATCACCCGCCACGCCTGCCCTCCGTGCTCAACGCTTGCGAAAAGATACCCTGGAAACAAAGGCTTGACACTTTTGACAAACCGACCCCCGACACGCTTGGTCTGTTCGACGCGTGGCAGAAAAACCTCGATCCCCTGGCGTTCAAGGTTTCGAACGGCAATCGCATCAGAGTTCGGCTTGAACTGCACAAGTACCCAAATTGCATCCTTGTTGGTCTGCGCCATTGCTCGCCCCATCTCACCCGATCCTGCGACAGTACCCCTGCCACTGCCGATTGAAAAGGACATGATATCCTGACAATTTCAGGCCCTTAAGGCGGATTGGAGCTTGTAATAGCTGTCCTTCGGGGTGCGCGCCTGGGTCTCAAAATCCACATGCACCAAACCGAATCGTTTTTCGTAGCCCAGCGACCACTCGTAATTGTCGAGAAGCGACCACGCGAAGTAGCCCTCCACGGGCGCACCTTGGTCGATTGCGGTCTTGAGCGCGGCGATATGTTGATCGAAGTAGGCCACACGAGCGGGATCGTGTACCTTGCCACCGCGAAGCACATCCGCGTTTGCCATTCCGTTTTCGGTGATGTGGATCGGCACATCGCCAGAATACTCCCTCCACGCCCGAAGAATAAAATCGGTCAGGCCTTGGGGATAAATCTCCCAACCCATTTGGGTTTTGGGTAACGGACCCTCGACGGTTTTCAGACTTGGCCACGCGCCACCCTCCGGGGCAATGACCGAGCGTGTGTAATAGTTGATCCCGCACCAATCGACTTTTTCACCGATGACGTCAAAATCATCCTGCCAGCCTTTCGGCAGATGAGGCTCTAACCCCTTCAGAACAACTTCGGGATAGGCTTTTTTGAACACACCGCTGAGGAAGAACCGGTTGTAATAGCCGTCATACGTCGCCGCCGCCTCATGCGCCGCGTCGCTATCGTCAACGGGGGTCGCCCATTCGCAGTTAAACACGCCGCCGAGGTTGGTCATCCCCAGACCGCGCATCGCTTGAACAGCGGTCCCATGCGACAGCAGAACGTGGTGCATCGCCCGCGCAGCGGCGCGGATGTCGCGTTTGCCCGGGGCGTGTGCACCCAGAAAATGGCTCAGCCAGCTGACGCACCAGGGCTCATTGATCGGCGCGACGGAATACATCCTGTCGCCAATCCGCCCCATGATGACCTCGGTGAAATCCCCGAACCAATGGGCAATATCGCGGTTGGTCCAGCCCCCAAGATCGGCGAGGGGCGAGGGTAGCTCCCAGTGATAAAGGGTCGCGCAAGGCTTTAAACCGCGTTCTAAAAGAGCATCGGTCAGGCGGTCATAGTAGTCCAGACCTTCCTGATTAACGGCCCCGCGCCCCTCGGGCATTACGCGCGCCCAACTTGTCGAGAACCGGTAAGCGTCAAACCCGGCGGCTTTAACCAGATCGAAATCCTCTTGATACCGATGGTAGTGGTCACAGGCGATGGCCCCGTCTTCGTTGCGCACCACATTGCCGGGCGTTCTTGCGAAAGTGTCCCAATGGGTTTCGCCAGCACCACCGAAATTGTGGCCCTCGATCTGATAGGATGACGTGGCCGCCCCAAAGAGAAACCCGTCGGGAAAGTCGGAGCGTTTGAAATTCATGTTAAGTCCTTGGCGCAGGTCCGGTTGATCGCCCCACGACCAGCTCGGCTTCGAGAAGCAGGTTTTGCGGGGCAATGCTCGGGTTTTGGATTTGGTCGATCAGCATCCCCGCAATAATGCGCCCGGCCTCTCGCACGCTTGAGCGTGTCGCGGTGAAAATCGGGACATCCTGACCGTTTCGCAGATAGGACAGGTCATCGTCATGGGTGATGACGGAAACGTCTTGGCCCATTTTCAGGCCAGCTTCTTCGATCGCGCGACGCACGCCAATGGCCACGATCAACGACGAGACAAGGATCGCCGTCGGTGGATCCTCCATCGCCAGCATATCGCGGGTTTCGTGATGCCCGAAAACCTCGGTCATTTCGGCGCTGCGCATCAGGGCGGCATCCGGCGCGATGCCTTTTGCCTTCAATCCGTCAACATAGCCCGCACGTCTGCGCTGCGCGAAATCCATATCCTCAAGACCGTTAATCAACGCTATGCGCCGATGACCCAGATCGCAGAGAAACTCGGTCGCGCGCTGAAATGAGCGTCGGTTGTTCACATCGACCCATGAATAGGGCGCATCAATCCCCGAGGCCCGCCCGTGGACGATAAACGGCAGGCCGACTTTTTTTAGAATCGCAATGCGTTCGTCGTGGATTTTCGGGCCTTGAATTATGAGACCATCAATCGCGCCCTTCCGCTGCAACTCGATATAGGCATTTTCCTGATCGCCGTCTCCGACTTGGGAAAACAACATGTCGTAGCCGTTGCTGCCATAAACTTCGCAGGCGCCGGCGACGAAATCTCCGAAAACGGGATTGACCATTTCGTGCTGCGCCGAGGTGGGAATCACATGGCCAATCGCCATTGCCCGCCCGGTCGCCAGCCCTTTTGCCCGCTTGTTGGGACTGTAGTTAAACTGTCGCGCAACTTCGGCCACGCGCATGCGGGTCGCCTCGCTGACCTCGGGGTATCCGTTGAGTGCACGGCTCACCGTCGTCTGCGACAATCCCAGCTTTTCTGACAATTCCTTTAGGTTCATTTGATTCTCAAAGCGGTTTCAAATTTCGTATCTCAAATTCTGGCGACCCTCACAATGCATCAGGAAGCGCAGGTGTCAAGAAATGAAGTATCATCAATGAATCATTAGGAAAATGGAAAAATTCAATCTTCAATTGACACAATCGGGCGACTCAGACTAGAACACAAATCATCCAAAGCGCTTTGGAAAGTGTTTCTGGAATGAAAATCGCGCCTCGGCGCACTTGGGAGGACCCTCAATGAAATATTCACTCTATGCCGGCGTTGCTGCGCTGGCTCTTTCTGCTGGTATGGCGACCGCGGGTGGCCATCTTGCATTTGGCACCGATGGCGGACCGTTCAGCTGGGACAGCTACAACGCCTACAAAGACAGTGCCCCTGATCTGTCGGGTCAGTCGATCACAGTATCCGGCCCCTGGCTTTCGCCCGAGGACGGCTATTTCGACAACATGCTGGCCTATTTCGAAGAAGCCACCGGCGCTGACGTCAGCTATGTCGGCTCGGACAGCTTTGAGCAGAACATCGTGATCGACGCAGAAGCGGGCGCGGCCCCCAACATCGCTGTTTTCCCTCAGCCGGGTTTGGCGGCAGACCTTGCATCGCGCGGCCTACTGGCACCTTTGCCAGCGGGCATGGGAGACTGGGTTGCCGAGAACTACGGCGCGGGTCAGTCCTGGGTTGATCTGGGCACCTATGCAGACGCCAATGGCGACGACCAGCTGTTCGGCTTTTTCTACAACGTGAACGTCAAATCGCTGGTCTGGTATAACCCCGAGAACTTCGAAGACGCAGGCTATGAAGTCCCGACCACTATGGAAGGCCTCAAAGCGCTGACCGAGCAGATCGTGTCCGAAGGCGAAACACCTTGGTGCATCGGTCTGGGTTCCGGTGCTGCAACCGGTTGGCCTGCAACCGACTGGGTTGAAGACCTGATGCTGCGCACTCAGCCCGCCGACGTCTATGACGCATGGACAACCAACGAAATGCCCTTCAACGACGAGCGCGTGATTGCTGCCATCGAAGAATTCGGTTGGTTTGCACGCAATGACGACAACGTGTCGGGTGGATCGGGCGCGGTCGCGACAACTGACTTCCGCGACAGCCCTCAGGGTCTCTTCAGCTCGCCGCCCCAGTGCTACATGCACCGTCAGGCGTCGTTCGTTCCGGCCTTCTTCCCAGAAGATGTTGAGTTTGGTGTAGACGCTGACTTCTTCTACTTCCCAAGCTACGAAACCAAGGATCTCGGTAATCCGGTTTTGGGTGGCG
>JBELFK010000055.1:0-17408 GCA_042092935.1 Paracoccaceae bacterium
CCCTTTCCCACAAGAACGGCGGCGTTTGGATGCGCGAAACCTCGGCAGACCGCGTCATGCCGTCTTTCAACTCAACGCCCTTTGCCAGCACCGCGAGGATTTCATCGGACGGCTCGCCTTCGATCTGGACGAAGTAGGTTTTGCGCTGTTTGAACCGAGGGTTCGAAATCTTCGCTTGCAACTGACCGTCGTCGGTCAACACCATCAACCCCTCGCTGTCACGGTCCAACCGACCGGCGGGATAGACATCGGGGATGTTGATGTATTTCGACAGCGTTTCACGGGTGGAACCTTCGCTGCCCTTGTCCGTGAATTGCGACAAGACGTTGAAGGGTTTGTTGAATAAGACGATCCGGCTCATGGGTTAGGTGATCGCATGGACGCGGATTGATTGCACGGTCGAATTGCTACGTTTCGTAGTCCACAACAACCTTTGCGGTGATCGGATAGGATTGGCATGACAACACGTAGCCTTTTTCGACCTCGTAGTCTTCGAGCGCGTGGTTGGTGACCATGTCGACTTCGCCTTCGATGACGCGGCACATACAGGTCGAACACACCCCAGCCTTGCAGGCGTGCGGGGCGTCCATGTTGTTTTCGAGCGACGCCTCAAGAATGGTCTGGTCGTTGGTCATTTCAATCGTCCGGCTTTCGCCATCCAAGCGCACGGTGGCGACGGTGGCTTCGCTTGAGTTTGCAGCCGACTTGCTTTCCGCGCGCCGTTTCGCGCGCCCGGTTTGCGCCGAGGCAAACAATTCAAACTTGATCTGCTCTTTGTCCAGCCCATGCCGCAGCAGTGCGTCGCGAATACCAAGCATCATCGGTTCGGGTCCGCAAATCATCGCAAGATCAACCGAGGCAATGTCGATCCAGCTTTCGAACAACTGATCGCATTTCTCGCCCGTAACGAGGCCGGTGAACAGGTCAATGTCCTGGGCATCCTGCTCAAGAATGTGGATGATCGAAAGGCGGCCCAGATACTGGCTTTTCAAATCCTCAAGCTGTTCGCGGAACATGATCGAACTGACGGATTTGTTCGCATAGACCAGCGTGAAGCTTGACTTGGGTTCGCGGGAAAGCACGGTTTTAAGAATGGACAGGACGGGGGTGACCCCTGAGCCGCCTGCAAATCCAAGATAGGTCTTGGCGCTATCAGGCTCGATCGGTGTGTGAAATGCGCCCATCGGTGGCATGGCTTCGACGATGTCGCCAGCTTTGAGGTCTTCATTCACCCATGTCGAGAACGCGCCTCCGTCAACACGTTTGATCCCGACCTGCAAAACGCCTTCGTCCTTACCCGCGCAGATCGAATACGAGCGCCGTAGCTCCTCGCCGTCGAAGTCTTTGCGAAAGGTCAGATACTGACCTTGGAGATAATTCATAAACACATCGGAATCCTCTGCCTTAGGCGCGAGGGTCACGACGACGGCATCCCGAATGGTTTTGTTTACGTCAGTGACGGTGAGTTCATGAAAACGCGCCATGGGGGCCTCTTAGATGCATTTGAAATAGTCGAAAGGTTCAAGGCAGGATTTGCACCGCCATTGGGCCTTGCAGGGGGTCGATCCAAACTGGCTGATGCGTTCGACGTTTTGGTCGCCGCAATGCGGACATCGCTGAGGGCCGCCCGCTGCTTGGGGTGGGGCAATGCCGTAGGCCTCGAGCTTTGCGCGGCCATTTTCTGACAGCCAGTCAGTCGTCCATGCTGGCGACAATTGACGTTCGAGCATAACGTCGTCGATCCCGTTGTCACGTAACGCTTTTTCTATCTCGAAGTTTATGATCGACGTTGCCGGACAACCGGAATAGGTCGGCGTAACCTTCACAACCAATTGGGCGTCTTGCCACGAAACGTCGCGAATGATGCCCAGATCAACAAGCGAGATAACCGGAATTTCCGGGTCGGGGACCGCGTCAAGCCACTGCCATATTTCTGAAATATCAGGCTGCGCCATTTTACCAGGTCGATCCAGGATAGGCCCGTTGCAACCACTGCATTTCCACGAGGATATGGCCCAGATGTTCTGTATGCCGCTGACCTGACCGCCCGCCTTTATGGGCAAACATATCTTCAGGAACGCGTAAGGTCGCGTCGGTCAAAATGCGTTCAACAAGCGCATAGTATTCGTCTTTCAGGGACATCGGATGAACGGCAATCCCGGCCTCGGACAGGGTATCATCCACCGCGTCGGTATCAAATATCTCGCCGACATAGGGCCACAGATAGTCAAGGGCCGCCTGCATGCGTGCGTGGCTTTCCTCGGTTCCATCGCCCAGACCAACGACCGTGCTTGCCGAGCGCTCAACGTGATAGGCCACTTCTTTTGAGGCTTTCTCGGCGATGGCGGCCACGCGTTCATCTTTTGACAAGGCCAGTCGGGGAAGGTGAATGGATTGCCACGCATCAAACAGGAACTGGCGCATCAAAGTCTGTCCAAAATCGCCGTTTGGCATCTCGACAAGCAATAGATTTCGATAGTCCCAGGCATCCCGCAGGAACGCGAGGTCGTCTGCGGTTTTCCCGCTGCCATCGATTTCCCCCGCCAACCCAAGCCAGAATTGCGTTTGCCCGATCAGATCGAGCGCGGTGTTTGCAAGCGCAATGTCTTCTTCAATGACCGGTGCGTGGCCGCACCATTCTGACACGCGATGTCCCAGAATTAGGGTGTTGTCGCCCATGCGCGTGGCGAATTGCAAAATGGCGTCATTCACCTCCATCACATCGCTCCTACGTCGTCGGGAATGTCAAAAAATGTCGGGTGACGGTAGACTTTGCTGTTTGACGGCTCATAGAGCGGGCCTTTGTCGCTGGGGGCGCTAGCAGAAATATGGCTGCTTTCCACGACCCAAATGCTGACGCCTTCGTTGCGGCGGGTGTAAACATCCCGCGCATTTTTGATCGCCATTTCGGCATCGGGTGAATGAAGCGATCCAACGTGCCGGTGGCTCATGCCATGTTGACCGCGGATGAAAACTTCCCAGAGGGGCCATTCGTTGCTCATGTGATTGATCCTTATTCCGCAGCCACTTTGGCCGATTTCTTGCGGGCGTGTTCCAGCAATCCTTCGCGCACCCAAGCGCCGTCGTCCCATGCTTTGACCCGCGCGTTCAGCCGGTCAGTATTGCAGGGGCCATTGCCGCGAACGACTTCGAAAAACTCGTTCCAATCAGGTTCGGAAAAGTCGTAGCCGCCTTTTTCGTCGTTCCATTTCAGGTTTACGTCAGGAACCGTCAGTCCCAAATAGTGCGCCTGAGGCACGGTCTGATCGACGAATTTCTGACGCAGCTCGTCGTTTGTGTTGATCTTGATCTTCCACGCCATAGACTGCGCCGAGTGGACGGATTCCTTATCAGACGGGCCGAACATCATCAGCGAGGGATACCAAAACCGGTCAAGCGCGTCCTGAGCCATGCGCTTTTGCGCCTTTGATCCCTGGGCCATCTTCATCATGATGTCGTAGCCCTGACGTTGGTGAAAACTTTCCTCTTTGCATATACGGATCATGGCGCGGCTGTAGGGGCCAAAGGATGTGCGTTGCAATGGCACCTGGTTCATAATCGCCGCCCCGTCAACCAGCCAGCCGACAGCGCCAATGTCGGCCCAGTTCAGCGTCGGATAATTGAAGATCGAGCTGTATTTCATTTTGCCAGACAGCAAGTACTCGGTCAGTTCGTCGCGACTGACGCCAAGCGTTTCTGCCGCGCAATAGAGATACAGCCCGTGGCCTGCCTCGTCCTGAACTTTGGCCAGTAGGATAGCTTTTCGCTCAAGCGTTGGTGCGCGGGTGATCCAGTTGCCCTCGGGCAACTGACCCACAATTTCCGAGTGCGCGTGTTGCCCGATCTGGCGGATCAAGGTCTTGCGATAACCTTCGGGCATCCAATCCTTGGGTTCGATCTTTTCGCCCGCATCAATGCGGTCCTGGAAGTGGGCTTCCTCAGGGCTCATGTCGTCACGCGCCTTCAGGTTTCCGGTGGATTTGACCATCTGTGCATACATGCTTGGTCCTCCTCAAACTCTCTCGATTATCAGGGCGACACCCTGACCGACGCCAACGCACATGGTGCAAAGCGCGTAACGCCCGCCATTGCGTTGCAATTGGTAGGCGGCCGTTAACACAAGCCTTGCACCCGACATCCCCAGCGGATGCCCCATCGCAATTGCGCCGCCGTTCGGGTTGACGTGGCGCGCGTCGTCGGCAACACCAAGCTCGCGCAGGGTCGCTAACCCTTGACTGGCAAAGGCCTCGTTTAATTCGATCACATCCATCTGCCCGATCGCCAGACTGGCTTTGGCCAAAACCTTGCGCACAGCAGGGACGGGGCCGATGCCCATCACGCGCGGATCAACGCCTGCCGCTTGCATCGCCACGACACGGGCCATCGGGCGCAGGCCGTTTTGGGCCGCACCAGCGCCAGACGCCATCAGGATCGCCGCCGCCCCGTCATTCACGCCCGAGGCGTTTCCAGCCGTAACTGACAGGTCTGGACCGTTGATGCCCTTTAGCTGCGCGAGCTTTTCAGCGCTCGTTTCGGGGCGCGGGTGCTCATCGTTGGCAACAATGACTGGCTCACCCTTGCGCTGAGGCACGGCCACCGGTGTAATCTCATCGTCAAATACGCCAGCCGCCTGCGACGCTGTCCAACGCGCCTGCGAGCGCGCGGCGAAGGCATCCTGGTCGGCGCGGTTGATGTGGTAATCCTCGGCCACATTGTCAGCGGTTTGTGGCATCGAGTCCGTGCCGTATTGCGCCTTCATCTTGGGATTCACAAAACGCCAGCCAATCGTCGTGTCAAAGACCGCATTCGCACGGGCAAAGGCCGAGGTCGCCTTGGGCATCACAAAGGGTGCGCGGCTCAAGCTTTCAACACCGCCAGCGATTACGAGATCATAGTCGCCCGCCTTGATCCCGCGGGCCGCCATACCAACGGCGTCCATACCAGAGGCACAAAGCCGGTTCAGTGTTGTGCCCGGAACCGTCGTCGGCAGACCCGCCAGCAGGGCGGCCATTCGGGCGACGTTGCGATTATCCTCGCCAGCTTGATTGGCCGAGCCATAAATTACGTCGTCAACACTGCCCCAGTCCACATCGGGATTGCGTTTTACCAGCGCTTCAATGGGCAAGGCCGCCAAATCGTCGGTACGAATTGAAGACAATGCCCCGCCATATCGACCAATAGGGGTTCGCGTGGCGTCACAGATATAGGCGTCCATTCGTGCTTCCTTAATTCCCGACCGCACGGTCAGAAGTAGCAGCAGAGTCGATTCGGCTCAAGCGATATGTTACGAGCTAGTCGAAATTGCGAACACTTGTGTAACGTAAAATATCAGATCGGCATGCCGGATAGTTTTGAGACCAATTCGGCGGTTTTGCGGGCATCGAATTTCTGCATCAACCGAGCCCGATAGATTTCAACTGTGCGATGCGACACACCCAACGCGCGACCGATCTCTTTTGAGGTGAGGCCCTTGCACGTCAGCGCGGCCACGTCCTTTTCCCGCTTGGTCATTTCCACCACGGGGCGGAGTTCGCTGAGATCGGAAAAAGACCAGATCGCCCGTTGAAATGGGTCATCCGGTGTCAATGATTGCCCGCGCACACGGCACCAAAATAAATCCCCCTCAAGCCTGCGCATGATGCGTTCGTCGTCATACCGGCCGCTTTCGCGCATGCCCTCGACGCCGATCACCGCAATGCGGTCAAAATCGTCCTGCGTTGGATAAAGTTCGCGAAGTGAGCGATCTTTGAAGTGGTCGACGTCTGCTTCAAACATTTCGGCAAATCTCTGGTTCACGCGCCGCAAGACACGGTTCTCGGTCAAGGCAAGCCCAATGGGGGCGAATTCAAATGCAATGCGATCAAGGTCCATTTTGCTTTCTTAGCGTCAATTGAGGGTTTTTAGTAGTTCTACGAATTGCGCATCCGTGGCGAAAGCTATTGGTTGACGGATGAAGTGGGAGTGAAAAGCAATGAATCCAGCAGAATGGTTGAACCGAACCGCCCGTCTTGACCCTGAGGCCCCCGCGCTGTTTCAGGGCGAAAACTGCATTGCGACTTATCGCGACTTCAATGCTCGCGCAGCTTCAATTGGCGCGCACCTTAGGGCGGCCCATGGCGTTCAAAATGGGGATCGCGTCGCGATTTTCATGAAAAACCGCACAGAATACCTCGAGGCGATGTATGGGGTTTGGTATTGCGGGGCCGTCGTCATCCCGATCAATTCGAAACTTCATCCGCGCGAGGCCGCTTGGATCATCGATGATGCGGGTGCCGAAATTGCCCTGATTTCCGATGATGTGGGGGCCACATTGGCTGATCTTGGTCCGGCTTGCTTGAAAACGCTGATTTCCGCCGATCACGCAGACTGGTCCAAGATGTATCTCGCACCGTCTATGCCGTCACCCGAGACGGTTGAGGCTGACGAAATGACCTGGCTGTTCTACACATCCGGCACGACTGGCAAACCAAAGGGCGTGATGATTACGGCCGGCAACCTTGAACATATGTCGCTGAATTACTTCTCCGACGTAGATGCCGTGTCGCAGGAAGACGCCATACTCTATGCCGCGCCGATGAGTCATGGCGCGGGGATCTACAACTTTATGCATGTGATGAAAGGCGCGCGCCATGTGGTGCCCGACAGCGGCGGGTTTGAGCCGGCCGAAATTCTCTCGCTTGCCGCCAATCTGCGAAACGTCTCGATGTTTGCCGCACCGACAATGGTCAAGCGCTTGGTCGAGCACGCCGTTGCGACCTCGCAAACCGGCGATGGGATCAAGACAATCGCTTACGCGGGTGGTCCGATGTATCTTGCCGACATCATTCAGGCGGTCGATGTGATGGGCGATCGGTTTGTGCAAGTGTACGGTCAAGGCGAATGCCCGATGGGCATAACCGCGTTGCCAAAACGCTTTGTGTCTGACCGGAAGCATCCGAACTGGAAGAACCGCCTCGCTTCGGTCGGGGTGGCCCAATCGTCGGTGAAGGTCTCGATTTGCGATGAGAATGGCCACTTTCTGCCACCCAATACCGTCGGTGAAATCGTCGTCTCGGGACCGACGGTTATGGCGGGGTACTGGAACAACCCCGAGGCCACAGCGAAGACCATCAAGAACGGTTGGCTTTGGACCGGTGACATGGGCGCGATGGATGAGGACGGGTTTCTGACCATGCATGATCGCTCAAAAGACATGATTATTTCCGGCGGTTCCAACGTCTACCCGCGTGAGGTCGAAGAAGTGTTGCTTGAGGTCGCCGGCGTATCCGAGGTGGCCGTCGTCGGGCAGAAGCATCCCGAATGGGGGGAAATCGTCATCGCTTTCGTCGTCACCAATGCGAATGTTGATGAGGCCACACTCGACGCCCACTGCATCGCGAACATCGCAAGATTTAAACGCCCCAAGGCCTATCGCTTTGTGCCTGATCTGCCAAAAAACAACTATGGCAAGGTTTTGAAAACCGAGCTTCGTTCACAATTAGAGGAAACCTGATGGCAAATTTGACTGGAAAAACAGCCCTCGTAACCGGGTCGGTTCAAGGAATTGGCTTTGGTATTGCGGCGGCATTAGCCTCGGCCGGGTGCCGGATGATCCTGCATGGATTACCCGACGATCCAAAGGCAAGCGCCGCTTGCGACAAGATGTTGGCAGCCGGTGCACCAGAGGCCACCTTTATTGGGGCCGATCTCAGTGATCCCAGCGAGATCGACGCGCTGATGAGCAAAGCGTTTGATTTTGGTGGCGTTGACATATTGGTCAACAATGCGGGAATTCAGCATCCGGCGGCCATCGCAGATGTGCCGAGGGATGTTTGGAACGCTATCATTGCTGTCAATCTGTCTGCTTGTTTCCACGCGATGCAAGCGGCGTTGCCACAAATGGCAGAACGCGGCTATGGGCGGGTCATCAATATCGCCTCCGTGCAAGGGCTGATCGGATCCATCAACAAGGCCCCCTATGTGGCGGCGAAACACGGGTTGGTTGGGTTGTCGAAGGTCGCAGCACTTGAATATGCGACGGCCGGCACAAAACTTCAGGGCGGCGTAACGGTTAACTGCATTTGCCCCGGTTGGACCGAGACTGAGCTGATCCAGCCGCAAATCGACACGAGACAACAGCAAATCGGTGGCAGCCGTGACGAGGCGATTGCGGATTTGCTCAAGGAAAAACAGCCAACGCGACGCACCTCGGACCCCTCAGAAATGGGGGCGCTGGCACTTTGGTTGGCTGATCCGATTGCGCATAATGTGACGGGCACGCAGATCCCCATCGATGGCGCTTGGACGGCGCAATAAGGCCTTGCAGTATTATCCTTGGCGCTGGCGAAGCTCGTCCAGCAGGGCCGCCATGCCCAATAGCGCTGCGTAGTCGTCGTCGACCACGTGAACGCGAAATTGTTGCATGAAGTCGGCAAATCGGCCCTTGTCGCCAAAGGCCGTCTCAAAACCGCAGTCACCAAGATAGGGTGCAACGGCGCGCGAAACGCCTCCGACCAAATAGATGCCGCCAAACGGCAAAGTCGTGAGGGCCAGGTTGCCGACAACAGTGCCCAATGCGCGAACAAAGGTCGCGACCGTCGCCGAGGCTACCGGATCGCTGTTGTCGGCGTGCGCGGACATGATGGTGGCAGGGTCGGCGGCTTGGCCGGAATGCCAGTCGTAAACATGCGAAAGACCGCGGCCCGAAAGAATATCCTCGACCGAACAAAAGCCGTTCTTGCCTGCAAAATAGGTGCCCAAGGCTTTCAATTCGTCGGTCGGGGTCGGCAGATCGACATGGCCAGCCTCGGCAGGCGGGACCAGCGTGACCGTATCGGTGCGATACACAGGTGCTGCGTTAAATCCGGTGCCAACGCCGACCACCAGACGGGCCGCATGGGCGTCTCCGGCGAGTCCCTCTTTGGCAAGGATCGTCTGGTCGTCCGACAGATGCTCGAGCGCGTGGCCCTGCGCTTGTAGGTCGTTGATGACAGATGCGGACGTCGCGCCAGTCGCCCGCCTGAGGAGTGTCTCATCGACGGTCCAATTCAGATTGGTCAGCGTGCCTTGGCCGTTTTTCACCGGTCCTGCGATGGCAGCACAGGCAGACGTCGGGGCGATTTCCGGTCGCGCTGCCAGATACTTTGTCAGCACGTCCTCAAGCCCGGCGTGATCCGCATTGCGGAACCGCTCGATCGATTTGGGGTCCACGATTAGCCCATTCGCAATGGCGACACGTGTGTTTGTGCCGCCGATGTCGGCCATAATTGAGAGGGAGTTCGACATCGCCGTATACCTAATTCTATTTACGATAGCGCTAACATCGCGTGTTAGGCCTCAATTCACCATGACACAAGCGCTGAAACGAAAAAAGCCGGGCAAATTGCCCGACTTCTATTCTGGCACAAGACTGATGCCTTAGCCGCGACGGCGACGACCACCCGGGCGACGACCGCGGGCGGCGTCCGTGCCTGAGGGCTTGTTCATCGCAATCCACGCCGCGCCGCCGTCGTCGTGGTTGGTCAGGAAGTTGGCGGCGCGAATGGCCTCCATCTCTTTGCCAGCACGTGCACTGGTTGAACCCATACCGAACATCTGCACAAAGGCTTCGTCGTCCATGCCTTCGGGCAAGACGATGCCTGCGGCCTCGACCAAGGCTTTTTTCTCGGCAATCTTTTTCGGTCCAATCGGCAAAGCCACCGGATTCATAATCGCCGAAGTCATCCCGGCGCCCATTGCCATTGGCAGGAACGCATTGTTGATCCCGTGACGATTTGGCAACCCGAACGAGATATTGGACGCGCCACAAGTGGTGTTCACACCCAATTCTTCGCGAAGACGGCGGACAAGTGTAAATACCTGCAATCCGGCGGTGGACATCGCGCCGATGGGCATAACCAGCGGGTCAACAACGATGTCATGGGCCGGAATGCCAAAGTCAGCGGCCCGCTCGACAATCTTTTTTGCCACGGCGAAACGGACGTCAGGATCTTCGGAAATGCCTGTGTCGTCGTTGGAAATTGCGACAACGGGGACGTTGTATTTTGCCACCAGGGGCAACACCATCTCGAGACGTTCTTCTTCGCCGGTTACCGAGTTCAAAAGGGGCCGACCTTCGGCTGCGGCCAATCCGGCCTCGAGCGCGCCGGGAACCGAGCTGTCGATGCAGAGCGGGCAATCGGTGACCGCTTGGACCTTCTCGATCAACTCTTTCATCAAAGAGGGTTCGACAAAGTTATTGTCTGCATAGCGCGGATCTTCGGCCATCTTGTTCGAAAAAACAGCGCCCGAGTTGATGTCCAACACGGTCGCGCCCGCAGCGACCTGCGCAATTGCGTCGGCCTCAACGCGGCTGAAATCGCCGGCTTCAAGCTCGGCGTTCAGGATCTTGCGACCAGTTGGGTTGATGCGTTCACCAATGACAGTGAATGGCTCGTCAAAGCCCATAACCGTGGTTTTGGTTTTCGATTCAATAACAGTACGGGTCATTCTTGATCCTTAGGCGTTGACTGGAACAGCAGAGCTGCCGCCGTTGTTGATAGCCCATTTGGCGTTGGTTTTGATGCCGCCAAGTGGGAAGAAGTGGACATGGGAGATGTTGAATTCAGGGTTTGCGGCTTTATGAGCCGCCAATTCGCTTAAAACATCCGTTGGTTCGTATGGCAGTAACAATTTTGACACGTCCATAGCCCGTTTCTGAAGAACCTTCAACGAAGGACCGACGCCGCAGGCGATTGCGAATTTTATCAATGTTTGCAACTTGGCCGGTCCGGCGATCCCGATGTGAACGGGGATGTCGATGCCCGCATTCTTGATGCTTTCAGCCCATTTGATGATCGGCTTTGCTTCAAAGGCGAATTGCGTCGCAAGGGCCATTTCGGCATCGGTGCGCTCGGAAAACTTTTGTTTCCATTGCAAAGCCTCGTCGACCAGCTTGGTTGATCCGTCGGGGTCGATGTCCTTGTTGCCTTCGGGGTGACCTGCACAGTGCAAACGCTTGAAGCCAGCTTTGTCAAAAAGACCGGTTTCCATCAACTGCATCGAGCTGTGGAATTCCCCGTGCGGTTTGGCCACGCCTCCGGCCAAAAGAAGCGCCTGATCGACGCCGGCTTCGCCCTGGTAGCGGGCGATCCAATCCGCCAGCGTCGCCTCATCCTTGATGATCCGTGCTGGAAAATGCGGCATGACCGGATAGCCTTCGTTGGCGACGCGCTTGGCGGTGCTGACCATGTCTTCGATCGGGGTGCCTTCGATATGGGCAATGTAGACTCGCGTGCCCTTGGGCAGCAGATCGCGAAAGTCTTCCACCTTTTCCGCCGTTCGCGGCATGATCTCAATCGAGTAGCCGCTCAAAAACGACTCAACCTGAGGATTGATCTCGGTCGTGGTCGTGTCTTCTTTTTTGCCAAAGCTGAAAAGTGCCATGGAAGGGACTCCGATATTGGGTGCTTAAGCGCGCCCGTCGTTTGCAATCAGTTCTTTAATTCGATCTTGGGTGTATTCAGCATCAAGTCTTGCGGCTTCCCGTTCGACGATGTCGGCGGGATCACCTTCGAGGGTATAGGGGTCTGCCTTGCGCCATTCGGCCAAATAGGCGTCTGTATCCATCGCCCCGACCTTCATGGCAGCGCGATCAATCGCTTGTTCAAACCGCTCGGGAAGCGGCTTTTTCGCGCCGCGTCGCCCTTTGCCCACAATGACCTGGGCCGGGATATCGCGCCAATAAACTATGGTTACATCAGGCATATCTGATTCCTCGTTCGAATTAACATCTAGGTAATGGATACCGGTATAGATAAACGATCCGTTTTCGACATTACCGAACCTTACTGCGACCCGCTGAGCAGGGTTGCAAGTTGGTAAGTCTGGACCTAGCATAATTCTTAACTTGCAATGGAGGGCGTATCGTCATGGCGCCCAAGCGTCCCGTAGGTGCGGGCGCTTTCCCGAAACCGGTTGAGAGCCCTGCGCCCTATCAACCAGATCCGTCCGAGCTGTATGCGGCCTTGGATCTGGGAACGAACAGTTGTCGTATGCTGGTTGCCCAACCGAAGGGCAGCCAATTTCACGTCGTGGACAGCTTTTCCAAGACTGTTCAACTTGGCGCTGGTCTGGAACAGACCGGTCGGCTGAGCCGCGCATCCATGCAACGCACAGTGCAGGCGCTGCGCATTTGCCAACAGAAATTGAAACGCCACAACGTGCGCCGGATGCGGCTTGTCACGACCGAGGCCTGCCGTCGCGCCTCAAACGCGCGTCAATTTATTCGCCAGGTGAAGCGTGAGGCCGGTTTGGATCTCGAGGTTATTCAGCCCGAGGAAGAAGCGCGTTTGGCGGTGATTTCTTGCGCGCCTCTGGTCAGCACAAAAACCGAGCAGTTGTTGGTGGTAGACATCGGTGGCGGATCAACCGAATTGGTTTGGATCGATCTGACCAATGTTCCGAAACTCGAACGCCCAGCGGCGATCATGCGGCTTCACTCGGGCTTTAATCCGACCGACAGCATTTTTCCCAATGCCAAAGTCGTGGACTGGATTTCCGTGCCCCTTGGCGTGGCGACATTGCGCGATCAATTCAGCGATGTGCAGGATGATTCAGCCCGTTTTGCGCTGATGAGTTGGTTTTTTGAAGAAAACCTGACCGAGTTTTCACCCTATGACCGCGAGCAAATTCGCGAAGGCTTCCAGATCATAGGAACCTCGGGAACGGTCACAACGGTAGCTGCCAGCCATTTGGGGCTGAAGCGCTATGATCGAACAAAGGTCGATGGTTTGCGGATGTCTTCGGACCAGATTGACAAGGTGATCCAGAACTATCTGTCGCTCGGTCCACTGGGCCGACGCAGGGATCCTCGGATCGGTCGGGATCGTCAAGCGTTAATCATGTCGGGTTCGGCAATTCTGCAAGCGCTCTTGCGCTGCTGGCCGACGGATCGCCTGTCTGTCGCGGACCGTGGATTGCGTGAAGGACTGCTTTACGCACAGATGAGCGCAGATGGCGTGCTTGAACATGGGCCGTATTGAGATACATAGCGCCTATGACAAATAAGAAAAACACATCGGGCCGTGGACAACGAGATTTGTTCGTTAAGGTGAAATCCGCGCGCGGACGTCGGCTTAGCTCGACCCGCTGGCTGCAACGTCAGTTGAACGACCCCTATGTCAAACGCGCCCAAGCCGAAGGATATCGGGGCAGGGCGGCGTATAAGATCCTCGAACTTGATGACAAGTACCGCTTTCTCGTGCCCGGTGCACGGGTGGTCGATCTTGGCTGCGCGCCTGGTGGCTGGTTACAGGTCGCCGTCAAACGCGTGAACGCATTGGGCGAACGCAAAGGCAAGGCGGTCGGTACTGTTTTGGGCATCGATTTGCAGGAAATGGAGCCGCTTGCTGGCACCGAATTGCATCAGCTTGATTTCATGATCGACGATGCTGATGACCGGGTGAAAGAATGGCTGGGTGGTAAAGCGGATGTCGTGATGTCGGATATGGCCGCATCATCTAGCGGTCACAAGCAAACCGATCACCTGCGGATTATTTCCTTATGCGAAGCGGCGGCCTATTTCGCATTTGATGTGCTTGAGCCGGGCGGCACCTTTGTCGCCAAGGTATTGGCCGGTGGCGCCGAGGGCGATTTGCAAAAACTGCTGAAGCAAAAATTCACCAAGGTCGCAAATGTCAAACCGCCGTCATCCCGATCCGATAGCTCGGAAAAATTCGTCGTGGCGACGGGCTTTAAGGGCGAAGTGGTCGACGAATAGCGCATGCCCTCAAGCCAAAGCCGACCAGATCAAACGAGGTCTGGTTCGCGCCCCAGCTTGTTTGCCACCCGACCGACGGTCAGCCCCTGAATAACGATTGAGAAAATCACCACCATATAAGTGGCGGTTAGAATAATCGGTTTATACTCGTTTTCAGGCAGCGAAAGCGCCAAGGCGACCGAAATGCCACCCTTCAGTCCGCCCCAAGTCATGATCGGAATGACCCCGGGGGAAAAGGCGCGGAAGGGCTTCAGGATAAAGATCGGGATAGCGACAGCCGCAAGCCGTGCAAGTAAAGCAAGCCCGATAGAGGCGACGCCCGCGATGATATAGTCGCTTGGGAAGGCAATCGCGAAGACTTCGAAACCGATCAAAAGGAACAAGACCGCATTCAGGATTTCGTCGATCAACTTCCAGAACGCGTCGACATAGTTTCGCGTTTCATCGCTCATGCCATGTTTGGCACCAATATCGCCGATCAATAGCCCCGCGCAGACGGCCATGATTGGGGCCGAGACGTGTAGATAAAGTGCGAGCGAATACCCACCGAACGCCAATCCGAGCGTGATAAGAACCTCAAGCGAATAGTCGTCGATCAGACGCATAAGCCGAAACGTCAGCCATCCAAGGATGAGGCCAAGGGCTGCGCCGCCAAACGCCTCTTGCACGAACAACAGGAAGGCATCAGTTGCGCCCGCTGATTGTTCCTGGCTGACCGGAAAGGCGATACCAACCAGAACGAGGAAGACGACATAGCCGACCCCGTCGTTAAAAAGAGATTCCCCCGCGATCTTGGTTTCAAGGGTTTTGCGCAAACTGGCTTCACGCAACACACCAAGCACAGCCACCGGGTCCGTTGGGGAAATCAGCGACCCGAAAACCAACGCGATCAACAATGGTGTGCCAGTGATCCAACTGAACCCGACCCCCGCAACGGCGGTGGACAAACCCACCCCAAGTGTCGCCATCAGTAAAACAACAGACCACTGAGCCCGCAAATCTGAGAGTTTGACGTGAAGTGCCCCGGCAAAAAGCAAAAGCCCAAGCATCCCTTCCAAAAGCGCATCCGAGAAATCGATGCTTGTAACGCCATTGCGCACTGAATCCGCCACGCCCAACGTAGGCCAAAGGAGATCAACGCCCATGACACCAAAGGACGCGAGCAAAGAAACGATCAGAATGCCAATTGTCGATGGCAGCTTGAACACAAGATAGTTGATTGCGCCAAAAAGTCCGGAGAGGACGATCAACAACGAGGCGATTTGCAAAAGGGTCATATTGTCTCCGCTTTTTGGGGTCGTCCGAGGGTTAGCAGCCACGCGCTCTTATCGCCAGAGCCAAGCCGGTCGTCTAAGTCCCACAAAAGGTCGCCTCGATTTCTTGCTCAGGCGTCGGGGGCAGCGCAAACTCTTCGGCTCCGTCCTGGTGTTGATATGGGTTTGCGAGGACCGCGTTCATACGGGCAAACGTGCTCAAATCCCCGAGCAAACCCGCTTGGATCATTTCCTCGACCTTGTGATTACGCGGAATATACTGCGGGTTCGATGCCAGCATCAGCGTTTCCGGATTTGCCTCGGAGTATAGACGAGACTGCCAGGCCGCATACCACGGCTCGCCGTCGGCAAAATCGCCGAGGAAATTAGGGCGCCGTTGGGCGGATATATCGCGGAATGTATTCGTAAAGTCGGCCTGCGCGTTCATCATGAATTGCAAAAGTTGCTCGACCAGCATCCCATCGCTTTCGGTCGGATTCGCGATGCCGAGCTTTGCGCCAAATACCGCCAAGCGCTCGGCCGCCAAAAGGTCCGGCATTTTGTGCACAGCGTTGGTGTAGGAATCGATTGCAAGGCCTTGATCTTCCTCAAGAAACAACAGCGAAGAAGCAAGCTGCGCGATGTTCCAGACGATGATGTCCGGCTGGCTCATATAGGCGTACCGTCCGTGTCGATCAATCGAGCTGAAGACGGTCGCAGGGTGATAGGTGTCCATAAAGGCACAAGGGCCATAGTCGATGGTCTCGCCCGAGATCGCGGTGTTGTCGGTATTCATTACCCCGTGGATAAACCCTAGGCCCAACCATTTTGCGACCAGTTTGCTTTGCCGCGCGATGACGGCTTGCAGGAATTCCAAGGGTGTTGAGCATCGCGGATAATGGCGGCTGAGCGCGTAGTCGAACAGGGCTTTGAGCGCCTCAATATCCCGTCGGGCGGCGAAGTATTGAAAGGTGCCCACGCGAATATGGCTGTCAGCAACCCGCGCGATCACAGCACCCGGCACGCCTCCCTCGGCGCGAACGATGGTTTCGCCGGTCTGGGCCGCCCCCAGGGCACGGGTCGTCGGAACGCCTAAGTGATGCATGGCTTCGGACACGACATACTCGCGCAGAACCGGCCCAAGCCATGCCTTGCCGTCTCCTCCGCGCGAAAATGGAGTGCGACCCGAGCCCTTGAGTTGAATGTCCCAATGCTTGCCCTGCGGATCAGTGACGTCCCCGAGCAGCACCGCCCTGCCATCGCCCAAGCTGGGGACAAAATTGCCAAACTGGTGACCCGCATAGGCCTGTGCAATCGGGCTTGCGCCGTCAGGAATGACCTTGCCTGAAATCACCGTTGCCAGATCATCGTCGCTGAGCGTACCGCGATACCCGAGATCGGCGGCCAAAGGGGCATTGAACCCAAGCAACGAAGGCGAAGGCGCCGGTTCGGGGTTTACTTGGGCAAACATCCGGTCCGGCAGGTTTGAATAGCTGTTATCAAAATCGAAAAGATCAACCATCTCAGAGCCTTGCGAGGCGTTCTGTCAGCAAATCAAAGAACCCATCCGCATCAATGTCGCCCATGAAGGTTGCATTTGGTGCACGCTCAGTGACGCCCCACCAATCGGCGACGGTCATGCCTCGGGTCAGGTCGGACCGCGTTTCGATTTCGACGTTGATGTGGCGACCACTGAAAAGGCTGGGGTCGATCAAATAGGCTGTCACACAGGGGTCATGCAAAGGCGCGCCTTCCGAGCCGTATTTTTCCCTATCAAAACGCTCAAAGAAATCTGTCATCTCGGCGACTGCAACACCGACCGGCGTGCCAAGGGCGCGGAATGCGTCGTTTCTGGATTTGGTCACCAAGGCCTTATGCGTCACATCCAAGGGCATGACGACAATCGGCACGCCGCTGCCAAAGACGACGGCGGCGGCTTCCGGGTCCACGTATATGTTGAATTCGGCGGCGGGCGTGATGTTGCCAACCTCAAAATAGGCACCGCCCATCAGGACGATTTCTTGAATGCGGCCAATGATGTCGGGTGCTTTGCGCATTGCCAAAGCAATGTTGGTCAGCGGTCCCAAGGGACAGAGGGTGACTGTGTTGGGCGGCTCTGATCTCAGCGTGTCGATGATGAAATCAACGCCATGCGCAGCTTGCAATGGCATCACCGGATCCGGCAGGTCAGGCCCGTTGAGACCGGTTTCGCCATGCACATGCTCGGCAGTGACAAGGCGGTGCACCAAAGGGTGATCGCAGCCAGCAAAAACCTTGGTTTCGGGCTTTCCGGCCAATTCGCAGACCATCCGCGCGTTCTTCTGCGTGAGATCAAGCGGCACATTCCCCGCAACAATCGTCAGACCCAAAACATCGATGTCCTCGGGCGATGCCAAAGCCAAAAGGATCGCGACCGC
>JBELFK010000056.1:0-17382 GCA_042092935.1 Paracoccaceae bacterium
TCGAACTACTTTAAGGCTGCCGGATATGTCTCAGGTTAAAGGCGGAATGCTTTAGCATTACTTTATGTTCTTTGGTGCCGAGCTTTGTCACGAGACGCTTCTAAATCCACTTGTGGGATATCCCAAATTCAAGTATTTTTTGATCAACTCTGAGGGCATAATGCAGCAACTTCTTGATTTTAGTGACCAATTCACATTTACGGACACAAATACAACTATAGGCGTTCAACCGTACAAAACGCAGCTTCTCAAATGGATCGGTAACAAGCAGCGTTTCGCTCATGAGATCATTTCGTTTTTCCCGAAATCCTTTGGAACATATCATGAGCCATTTTTGGGTTCAGGCGCCGTCTTGGGTGTCTTGTCACCCAATAAAGCTGAGGCCGCTGATTGCTTTGAGCCGCTAATGTGCATCTGGAAAGCGCTCAAGGAAGACCCCGAAATTGTCAAAAATTGGTATCGGGAAAGATGGATAGAGGCGCAACAAGGTGAAAAGGTCGAGCAATTTGAAAAAATCAAAGCTCGGTATAATCAGAATGCCAATGCCGCCGATTTTCTTTTCCTAAGCCGAGCAGCTTACGGCGGTGTCATTCGTTTCCGCAAGTCGGATGGGTACATGTCAACACCATGCGGTGCCCACAAGCCAATTCACTTCGGAACGTTTGGTCGTCGCGTCGATGAATGGGCTGATCGCGTGAAAGGCGCTGAGTTTTTTCACCGAGAATATCAGGACTCTCTCGAGCGAGCACGAACTGGCGACGTGGTTTATTGCGATCCGCCTTATAGCCATAGCCAGGCAATTCTCTACGGTGCGCAAGGATTTGATCAAAACGAATTGTTCAAATGCATTGAAAAGGCCAAAGCCAGGGGTGTCTTCGTTGCGCTTAGCCTGGATGGATCAAAGAAATCTGGAACAAAACATTGCGACTATGACATTCCGCCCACCCTTTTTGCGCGGCAAGTGGCGGTAAATTGCGGACGCTCGATGTTGAAGCGGTTTCAGATGGGTGGCCAAACGCTGGAAACCGAACTGGTGACAGATCGGCTACTACTGACTCATTAAGAGATCACCCCACCCCCAATCACCCACAAAAAAAGGCCCCGCCGGATGGCAGGGCCTTTTTCAATTCTGAGCGTATGAGATTAATCGCGGCTCTCTGGCGTCTCGATGAACGTGCTTTCGATGTCGTCGCCGAACACGTCGGCGGCCAGATCGTCGTCCATTGGGGCGGCCAATGCGGCTGCGGCCTCGGCTTCTTCGCGACGCGCTTCCAGAACGACGTTGTCACGTTGCTGGGCAACCTGACGGACTTTCTGCGTTGCGCCACCCGTACCGGCAGGGATCAAGCGACCAACGATGACGTTCTCTTTCAGGCCAACCAGTTTGTCGCGCTTGCCCTGAACCGAAGCCTCGGTCAGAACGCGTGTGGTTTCCTGGAAGGACGCTGCCGAGATAAAGCTGCGGGTTTGCAGGCTTGCCTTGGTGATCCCCAGAAGGATCGGCTGACCCTTCGCAAGGCGGACACCTTTGGACTCGGCTTTCGCGTTGGCTTCGTCAAACTCAGCTTTGTCGACATGCTCGCCTTTGAGCAGGGTGGTTTCTCCGGAATCGAGGATCTCCCACTTCTGCAACATCTGACGCACGATGACTTCGATGTGCTTGTCGTTGATCTTAACGCCCTGCAAACGATAAACGTCCTGCACTTCGTCGATCATATAGTCTGCCAGCGCTTCAACACCCATAATCGACAGAATGTCATGTGGGGCCGGGTTGCCGTCCATGATGTAGTCGCCCTTCTGGACAAAGTCACCTTCCTGAACAGGAATGTGCTTACCCTTGGGCACCATGTATTCGACCTTGTGATCCGCATCTTCTGACGACTCAATAGCGATCCGACGCTTGTTCTTATAGTCCTTGCCAAAGCGCACGTAGCCATCGATTTCGGCGATGATTGCGTGGTCTTTCGGACGACGGGCTTCGAACAGTTCGGCCACACGTGGCAAACCACCGGTGATGTCCTTGGTCTTGGCGCCTTCACGCGGGATACGCGCGACGACGTCACCGGCTTTGACGGTCTGACCGTCTTCAACCGAGAGGATAGCATCCACAGACATCGGATAGGTGATCGGGTTGCCCGCATCGTTGCGCAGAGGCTCGCCATCTTTGTCGATCAGAATAACCTCGGGCTTCAGCTCGTTACCTTTTGGCGCTGCACGCCAGTCGGTGACGATTTTCTGCGTCATGCCAGTCGCGTCATCGGTGACTTCGCGCACGGCGACACCAGCGACAAGATCGACGTACTTCGCAGTCGCGTCTTTCTCGGCGATGATTGGCAAGGTGAAGGGATCCCATTCAAACAGCTTGTCACCACGGGCAACAGTCTCGCCCTCTTTGTGGTAGACCTTGGTGCCGTAGCCGAGTTTGTGGCTGGCACGTTCTTCGCCGTTCTCACCCATGATCGCAAGCTGCATGTTGCGGCCCATGACGATCTGGTCACCTGCTTCGTTGGTGATGATGTTTGCGTTGCGATACTCGATCTTGCCTTCCTGGCTGGCTTCGAGGAACGACTGCTGGCCACCCTGCGCAACACCACCAATGTGGAAGGTCCGCATGGTCAGCTGTGTACCAGGTTCACCGATCGACTGCGCTGCAATGATACCGACGGCTTCGCCTTCGTTCACCATTGTACCGCGTGCAAGGTCACGACCGTAGCACGTGGCGCAAACGCCCTCTTCCGCTTCACATGTCAAAGGCGAGCGCATCCGCAAGCTGATTACGCCTGCTTCCTCGACCGCATCCGCCATGCGTTCGTCCATCAACTGGCCTTTGGCCACGATGACTTCGTCTGTGCCCGGACGCAGGATGTCTTCGCCTGCAACACGGCCCAGAATACGCTCGGAAATCGACGAGACAACTTCACCGTCGTTCACGGCTGGCTCAGCGTGGATCGTGTTTTCAGTTCCGCAGTCGTGCATGCGCACGATGCAGTCCTGAGCAACGTCCACAAGACGACGTGTCAGATAACCCGAGTTCGCGGTTTTCAACGCCGTATCCGACAGACCCTTACGGGCGCCGTGTGTCGAGTTGAAGTATTCGAGAACCGTCAGACCTTCCTTAAAGTTCGAGATGATCGGCGTTTCGATAATCTCACCCGAAGGTTTCGCCATCAGGCCGCGCATACCGCCCAGCTGTTTCATCTGCGTGACCGAACCACGCGCACCGGAGTGCGCCATCATGTAAACCGAGTTCGGCTCCATTTCCGCGCCCGCTTCGTCGGTTTTCGCCGCCGAAATCGTGCCCATCATGGCGTCCGTCACCTTGTCGTTACACTTGGTCCAAGCGTCGATGACCTTGTTATATTTCTCGCCCTGAGTAATCAGACCGTCCATATATTGCTGTTCAAAGCCCTTCACCTGATCGCGGGTCGAGTCAACGATCGTCCACTTGTTGTCAGGGATAACCATGTCGTCCTTACCGAACGAAATGCCTGCCTTGAACGCGTGGCGGAAACCCATGGTCATGATCTGGTCACAGAAGATGACGCTCTCTTTTTGACCGCAATAGCGATAGACGGTGTCGATGACGTTCTGAACGTCTTTCTTCCGCAGCAATTGGTTCACAAGCGAGAACGGCGCTTTGTTGTTCAATGGCAGCAGGCTGCCCAACAAGACGCGGCCCGGCGTGGTGTCCACGATCTCTTGAACCTCATTCCCTTCGTCGTCGATCTGCGTGATACGCGCCTTGATCTTCGTGTGAAGGTGAACCGCATCGCTATCAAGCGCATACTGAACTTCTTCAATCGAGCCGAAGGTCATGCCTTCGCCCTTCATGCCGTCACGCGCGATGGTCACATAGTAGAGACCCAGGATCATATCCTGTGAAGGCACGATGATCGGTGCGCCGTTTGCTGGCGACAGAACGTTGTTCGTCGACATCATCAGAACGCGGGCTTCAAGCTGGGCTTCAAGCGACAGAGGGACGTGAACCGCCATCTGGTCACCGTCAAAGTCAGCGTTAAAGGCCGAGCAGACCAGCGGGTGAAGCTGGATCGCTTTACCTTCGATCAGAACCGGTTCGAACGCCTGAATGCCAAGACGGTGCAATGTTGGCGCACGGTTCAGCAGAACCGGGTGTTCGCGGATAACCTCGTCAAGGATGTCCCAAACCTCGGGACGCTCTTTTTCAACCAGTTTCTTGGCTTGCTTAACAGTCGACGAAAGACCTTTGGCCTCAAGCCGCGAATAGATGAACGGCTTGAACAGCTCGAGCGCCATCTTTTTGGGCAAACCACACTGATGCAGCTTCAACTCGGGACCGGTCACAATGACCGAACGGCCCGAGAAGTCGACGCGCTTACCCAAAAGGTTCTGACGGAAGCGACCCTGCTTGCCTTTCAGCATGTCCGACAGCGATTTCAGCGGGCGCTTGTTGGCCCCGGTAATCACACGACCACGGCGGCCGTTGTCAAACAGTGCGTCAACAGATTCCTGCAACATCCGCTTTTCGTTGCGCACGATGATGTCTGGTGCACGCAGTTCGATCAGACGCTTGAGACGGTTGTTCCGGTTGATGACACGACGATAGAGGTCGTTCAGGTCGGACGTCGCGAAACGACCACCATCCAGAGGCACAAGTGGGCGCAATTCTGGTGGAATGACCGGAATGACCGTCAGGATCATCCATTCAGGGCGGTTGCCGCTCTCAAGGAAGCTCTCAACGACTTTCAGACGCTTGATGATCTTCTTTGGCTTCAACTCGCCCGTTGCCACAGCCAGATCGGCGCGCAATTGGTCAGCTTCTGCATCCAGATCGATCTGGGCCAGCATCTCACGGATCGCTTCCGCACCGATGTTCGCGGTGAAAGCGTCCATGCCGTAGACGTCTTGGGCATCCATGTATTCTTCTTCGGTCATCATCTGGCCATAGGTCAGGTCAGTCAGACCGGGTTCGATCACAACGTAGTTTTCGAAATACAGAACACGTTCCAGATCACGCAAAGTCATGTCCAGCATCAGGCCGATCCGCGACGGAAGCGATTTCAGGAACCAGATATGCGCAACAGGTGCGGCCAGTTCGATGTGGCCCATACGCTCGCGGCGGACTTTCTGGAGGGTAACTTCAACACCACATTTCTCGCAGACAACGCCGCGATACTTCATGCGCTTATATTTACCGCAGAGACATTCGTAATCTTTGATCGGGCCAAAGATACGTGCACAGAAAAGACCATCACGCTCGGGCTTGAATGTCCGGTAGTTGATGGTTTCTGGCTTTTTGATCTCACCATATGACCACGACAGGATACGCTCGGGCGATGCCAGAGAGACCTTGATCTCGTCAAAGGTTTTGATCGGTGCAACCGGATTGAACGGGTTGTTTGTGATTTCCTGGTTCATTTTGATGTCCTCAAATTTGTACGAAAGATTGGGAGAGGGCTTAAGGGCCCCTTAGTCCTCAACCTCCGTATCCAGGAGTTCCATGTTCAGGCCGAGGCCACGGACTTCTTTAACAAGAACGTTGAACGATTCTGGTACGCCAGCTTCGAAGTTGTCCTCGCCTTTGACGATGCTTTCATAGACTTTCGTCCGTCCGGCAACGTCATCCGATTTCACGGTCAGCATTTCCTGCAAGGTGTAGGCAGCGCCATAGGCTTCAAGCGCCCAGACTTCCATCTCACCAAAGCGCTGGCCACCGAACTGCGCCTTACCACCCAGCGGCTGCTGGGTAACAAGCGAGTAAGGACCGGTCGAACGCGCGTGGATTTTGTCGTCCACAAGGTGATGCAGTTTCAGCAGGTACTTGATGCCAACGGTGACAGGACGCGCGAATTGCTCGCCTGTGCGCCCGTCGAACAAGATCGACTGACCGCTTTCCGAGAAGCCTGCACGAACAAGCGCGTTGTTCACGTCTGCTTCTTTCGCACCGTCAAAGACCGGCGTTGCGATTGGCACACCATTGGTGACGTTGCCCGCAGCTTCGATCAACTGCTGTTCGTCCATACCATCGATACCTTCGGCATAAACATCGTCGCCATAGGCGATGCGCATGGCGTCACGCACCGGAGTGAGATCACCAGAGCGACGATATTCGCCCAGTGCGTCATCGATGTGCAGACCAAGACCGCGTGCAGCCCAACCCATGTGGGTTTCAAGGATCTGACCAACGTTCATACGCGAAGGCACACCCAGCGGGTTCAGAACGAAGTCGACAGGGGTTCCATCCGCAAGGAACGGCATGTCCTCCATCGGAACCACTTTCGAAATCACACCTTTGTTGCCGTGACGTCCGGCCATTTTGTCGCCCGGTTGAAGTTTACGCTTCACCGCCACAAAAACCTTGGCCATTTTCATCACGCCCGGAGGCAGATCGTCACCCCGACGCACTTTTTCGACCTTGTCTTCAAAGCGCGCGTCCAACGCGCGTTTCTGCGCTTCGTACTGGCTGTTCAAGGCTTCAACAACTTGGGCGTCACCCTCGTCTTCCAGCGCCAACTGCCACCATTGACCGCGTGACAGGGTTTCCAGCAAGTCCTCGGTGATTTCCGAATTTGGTCGCACGCCTTTGGGGCCTTTGACCGCGTTCTTGCCAAGGATCATGCCTTTGAGACGCGCGTAGATGTTGCGCTCAAGGATCGCGAGTTCGTCGTCGCGGTCACGTGCAAGACGTTCAACCTCTTCACGCTCGATCTGCAACGCACGTTCGTCTTTTTCGACGCCGTGGCGGTTGAAGACACGCACCTCAACAACAGTCCCGAAATCACCCGGCTTGACGCGCAACGAGGTGTCGCGCACGTCGCTGGCTTTCTCGCCAAAGATGGCGCGCAGAAGTTTTTCTTCCGGCGTCATTGGCGATTCACCTTTTGGCGTGATCTTACCGACAAGGATGTCGCCCGGTTCAACGTCGGCACCGATGTAAACGATGCCCGCCTCGTCGAGGTTGCGCAGCGCTTCTTCACCGACGTTTGGAATGTCGCGGGTGATTTCCTCAGGGCCGAGTTTCGTGTCACGTGCCGCAACTTCGAATTCTTCGATGTGGATCGACGTGAAGACGTCGTCCCGTGCAATACGCTCGGAGATCAGGATCGAGTCTTCGTAGTTGTAGCCATTCCACGGCATGAACGCGACGACCACGTTTTTACCAAGCGCAAGCTCACCAATATCCGTCGAAGGACCGTCAGCGATCACTTCCATCTTGGAAACCGTGTCACCCACTTTCACCAGCGGACGCTGGTTGATACAGGTGTTCTGGTTCGAACGCTGGAACTTGCGGAGACGATAGATGTCGACACCCGCATCACCCAATTCAAGGTCTTCGGTTGCGCGAACAACGATACGCTGTGCATCGACCTGGTCGATGATACCACCACGTTTTGCCATGATCGACGCGCCCGAGTCACGGGCAACGATTTCCTCGATACCAGTCCCGACCAAAGGCGCTTCGGCCTTGAGCAGTGGAACCGCCTGACGTTGCATGTTCGAGCCCATAAGAGCGCGGTTAGCGTCGTCGTTTTCAAGGAACGGGATCAGCGATGCCGCGACCGAGACCAACTGCTTTGGCGAAACGTCGATCAGGTCAACGTTTTCACGCGGGGCCATGGTGTATTCACCAGACTGACGTGTGTTCACCAGATCGTTTTCGAAACGGCCGTTCGCATCAAGATGCGCGTTGGCCTGCGCCACCGTGTGACGCATTTCTTCCGTCGCCGACATGTATTGAACATCGTCAGTCACCTGACCGTCAACAACACGACGGTAGGGTGTTTCGATGAAGCCGTATTTGTTGACACGTGCAAAGGTCGCCAATGAGTTAATCAGACCAATGTTCGGCCCTTCCGGCGTTTCAATCGGACACATACGACCATAGTGCGTCGCGTGAACGTCGCGGACCTCAAAGCCAGCGCGTTCGCGGGTCAGACCACCTGGTCCAAGCGCCGAGAGACGGCGTTTGTGGGTGACTTCCGACAGCGGGTTGGTCTGGTCCATGAACTGCGACAGTTGCGATGAGCCGAAGAATTCGCGCACCGCGGCAGCCGCAGGTTTCGCGTTGATAAGATCCTGAGGCATGACGGTGTCAATCTCGACAGACGACATACGCTCTTTGATCGCGCGCTCCATGCGAAGCAGGCCAACACGGTACTGGTTTTCCATCAGCTCGCCGACAGAACGCACACGACGGTTGCCGAGGTGATCGATGTCGTCCACGTCGCCACGGCCGTCGCGAAGCTCGACCAGTGCTTTGATACACTGAACGATGTCCTCACGGTCCAGCGTGCGCTGCGTGTCTTCTTTTTCAAGCGCCAAACGCATGTTCATTTTCACACGGCCAACGGCTGAGAGGTCGTAACGCTCGCCGTCAAAGAACAGGGTCTCAAACAGGGAAGACGCTGCCTCAACGGTGGGAGGCTCGCCCGGGCGCATGACGCGGTAGATGTCCATGAGCGCGGTTTCGCGGTTCATGTTCTTGTCGGCCGCCATGGTGTTGCGCATGTAAGGGCCAACATTGACGTTATCGATGTCAAGAACCGGAATCTCGGTGATGCCTGCGTCGATCAACTCTTTCAAGCTGCCGCCAGTGACTTCACCGTTTTTGTCCAGCTCCCACGTCAGTTCATCACCGGCTTCGACATAGATTGCGCCGTTTTCTTCGTTGATGATGTCTTTGGAGACGAACTTGCCGATGATGTGATCGAACGGAACCAACAGATCGGTGATTTTGCCTTCGTCGATGATTTTCTTGACCGCCCGCGGGGTCACTTTCTTACCCGCTTCGGCGATCACCTCGCCCGAGGAGGCATCTACAAGATCATAAGTCGGACGTGTGCCGCGAACACGCTCGGGGAAGAACTTGGTTACCCAACCCTTGTCCTTATCGAGCGTGAAATCAACGGTGTCATAGTAAGCATCCATGATGCTTTCCTGGTCCAGACCCAGTGCGTATAGCAGCGTGGTGACAGGCAATTTACGACGACGGTCGATACGGGCGAACACGATGTCCTTGGCGTCAAATTCAAAGTCCAGCCAAGAGCCGCGATAGGGGATAATGCGGCACGCAAACAGAAGTTTGCCCGAGCTGTGGGTTTTGCCCTTGTCATGGTCAAAGAACACACCGGGAGAACGGTGCATCTGGCTGACGATCACACGTTCGGTGCCGTTGACCACAAATGTACCATTGTGGGTCATCAATGGCATGTCGCCCATGAAGACGTCTTGTTCTTTGATGTCCTTGACCGACTTGGCGCCAGTATCTTCGTCGATATCAAACACGATCAGACGGAGGGTCACCTTGAGCGGAGCGGCATAGGTCATGTCGCGCTGCTGGCATTCCTCGACGTCGTATTTCGGGCGCTCCAATTCGTAGTCAACGAATTCCAGAACGCTGGTTTCGTTGAAATCCTTGATCGGGAAGACCGACTGGAAAACACCTTTGATGCCTTCGCCGTCAAGCGGCTGGGGCTGATCGCCGGATTTCAGGAACAAATCGTATGAGGATTTTTGGACCTCGATGAGATTCGGCATCTCCAGAACTTCGCGGATTTTGCCGTAATACTTACGCAAACGTTTCTGGCCAAGATAGCTTTGAGCCATGGTTCGTGTCACCTTTCAATTCTCGTCGAACATGGACACCGCTGGGCATCGGCGCCACATCCAATTGAGATAGGGGGTCGATCAATTCATGGCCTTTGTCCCACCAAAGGCCTCCCGATCTAACCTCGCCTAGAAAAGGGTTTTCGCAAAAACCCCTTGCTAAGACAGGTTCGGCTGGACGCGGAAAAACCGCATCCAGCCTTAAAATCACGTCCGGGTTGCCCCGGCGTTGATTACTTGACTTCGACCTCGGCGCCAGCTGCTTCCAGCTTGCCTTTGATCTCGTCAGCTTCGTCCTTAGAGCACTGCTCTTTGACAGCTTTGCCGCCAGCGTCAACAAGCTCTTTTGCTTCTTTGAGGCCCAGGCCAGTGATGGCGCGGACTTCTTTGATGACGTTGATTTTCGATGCGCCTGCAGATTTCAGGATCACGTCGAATTCAGTCTGCTCTTCAGCAGCTGCGCCACCGGCGTCAGCTGGGCCAGCAACCATTACAGCGCCGCCAGCAGCAGGCTCGATGCCATACTCGTCTTTAAGGATAGTTTTCAGTTCTTGTGCTTCCAGCAGGGTCAGACCCACGATGCTTTCTGCGAGTGCTTTCAGATCAGCCATTTTAGACTCTTTCCGTTTCTAATGTTGTGTTCCAACGTCAGGCAATTGCCCAATACGCGGTTCTCAAGTTGCTTACGCAGCCTTTTCCTCGATGGTCGAGAGAATGGATGCGATATTCGAAGCAGGTGCGCCAATAGCACCAGCGATGTTCGAAGCAGGTGCGCCGATGCAGCCAACGATCGAAGCAATAAGCTCGTCACGGCTAGGCATTTTCGACACGGCTTCGACGCCGGCACGGTCCAGAGCGTTCTCGCCCATAGCCCCGCCAAGGATTTCGAACTTTTTGTTCTCTTTGGCGAAGTCTTCGGCAACCTTGGCCGCAGCCACAGGATCCTCAGAATAGGTTAGAACGGTCATACCCGTCAGGTATTCGCTCATGCTTGCGCAGGGCTTACCCTCAAGGGCGATCTTGGCGAGCCTGTTCTTGGCGACACGAACAGCGGCTTCGTTTTCGCTTGCGCGCGCACGAAGATCCTGCATGTCAGCAACCGTGAGACCCTCGTAGTGTGCTACTACGACGACGCCAGAGCTTTCGAAGATCTGGCCGAGTTCGTCGACCACTTTCTCTTTCTGGGCTCTATCCACAGTTTTACTCCAAGTTGGGAGGTTTAACCCTCCGGCTCAATTCAGCCGGGCAAGGTGCCCGACCAGTCGGGTCCTTACGGGTCCGTCCAAGTTCGCCCCGGGATGTGGCTAAAAGCCAAGCCCGAAGAAATCTGGGTCTTTCCCGTCTCAGGCAGGAATTATGACCACAGGATTGAGGCCACCCACCGTCTCGGACGAATCATCCGGGCGGCTACAAAGGTGCAACCGCCCGGATAGATGGGGCATATAGTCGGTCGCTTTTGGAATGTGAAGGGGGAAAATCTGGCTCCGCGTGTTTTTGGCTGGGCGTCAAATCTCTCGGGTAACCAGAATTTAGACGATCACCGCAAAAGGACATGACAACATACAGACGACGCCAGGTTGGCTGACGCCCGAAAGAATTGACGCGGGAATTGCTATGCGTTTTAAAAATCGCCGGGCTTGACCCTCATTCAATCCCGATGGTTTTCCATCACGCTGCGCTTTTATGCAAAGAAACGTTTTTGATTCAGAGCATAGACGCGGCCCACAAAAACCGTCTCAGATAGAACAAGCAAGTTGCGGTCGCGCGCCTCTGCTTGGCGGCAAATACAGCAGGCGGCTGCGTCGATCAAATCGCCTCCAACCAGAGGAGACGGCAATGCTCAATATTCTGATCCTCGCAGGCGTCGTCGCGACGGCCTCGGTTCTGATGTGGCCCCGTCTGGCCAATGCGTCGCTTTGGCGGGCAACGATCACGCCGCTTGCGTCGATAATTGGCAGCGGCTTTCTTGTGCTCGGGCCGATCCTTGACGTCAGCTTTGGCTATGTCGCGCCGCTTGTCATGCTGGGCCTGTGCGTGATTGCCTATCTGTTCGGCTGGACCATCCGGTTCAACATCAAACACATCGACAGCAACCAGCCTCGTTCGCGCCTGATCGAGCGGTTAGAGGATCTCTCGTCTATTGTATTGGCGTTCGCCTACATCATTTCGGTCGCCTATTACCTGAACTTGTTTGGTGCCTTCGGCGTCAGCCTGACCACCTTCGGAGACAGCTATCACGCACGCCTCGTCACAACGGCGGTCTTCGTTTTGATCCTGTCGGTCGGCTGGTTGCGCGGGTTTTCGGCACTGGAAAGGCTCGAACAAATCTCGGTCGGTCTGAAACTGGCGATCATTGTGGGGCTTTTGGTCGGACTGAGCGTCCACTTAGGTCACGTGCTACGGGACGGCCCGCTTTTTGCCCCGCCACCAAAACTGACGGGTTGGGCCGCAATCATGGTCGCTGCCGGGTTGCTTGTGACCGTGCAGGGCTTTGAGACCACGCGCTATCTGGGGGCCACCTATGACGCCGCAACGCGCATTCGGTCTATGCGGATCGCCCAATGGATTTCGACAGCGATCTACCTTCTCTATATCGGGCTTTTGACCTTTTCTTTTGACTCAAGCGTCATGACGTTGAAAGAGACAGCGATTATCGACCTGATGGTGATCGTCGCCCCGATCCTGCCGCTGCTTTTGGTCGCCGCCGCCCTGAGCGCGCAATTCAGTGCCGCCGTCGCTGACACCACAGGCTCGGGCGGTTTGATTGACGAGATCACGGGCGGGCGGATCAAGCCCAGATCGGCTTATGCAGTCATCGTCGGATTGGGTCTGATGTTGACGTGGTCGGCCAATATATTCGAGATCATCAGCTACGCGTCCCGCGCCTTTGCGGCCTATTACACGCTTCAGGCAGCAATCGCGGCTTTGTCGGCGCGCGATACATTCAGAACCACTGCCTTTGGCGTGATTGCCGCCGCCGGTTTTTTTGCCGCGCTCTTTGGCGTGCCCGTCGAGTAGAGCGGCCCCAAACAAAAAAGGCGGACCGTTTGGCCCGCCTTTTCCAATTCTACTGCCCGTCGGGATTAGCCAGCGTTTGCGCTGTCTACATTGACCGAAACGCTTGGGCCCATTGTTGAGCTTACAACGATCTTTTTCATGTAGGCACCTTTGGCGCCTGCTGGACGGGCTTTCGCCAGAGCAGCGACGAATGCGCGAACGTTCTCGGCCAGAGCGCCTTCGTCAAACGAGGCTTTGCCAACACCTGCGTGCACAACACCGGCTTTTTCGACTTTGAACTGAACTTCACCGCCCTTGGCGTTTTTAACGGCGTCTGCAACATCCATGGTCACAGTGCCAACGCGCGGGTTCGGCATCAGGTTGCGTGGGCCAAGGATTTTACCAAGGCGACCAACGATTGGCATCATGTCAGGTGTCGCAATGCAGCGATCAAAATCGATTTTGCCGCCCTGAATGGCTTCCATCAGGTCTTCTGCGCCAACGACGTCTGCGCCAGCGGCCTGGGCTTCTTCAGCTTTCGGGCCGCGTGCGAAGACAGCAACGCGCACAGTTTTACCAGTCCCATTGGGCAGACCAACAACACCGCGGACCATCTGGTCGGCGTGGCGTGGGTCAACACCAAGGTTTACGGCGATCTCGACAGTCTCGTCGAATTTTGCCGTGGCGTTGGCTTTGACCAGTGCCATGGCTTCTTCAACGGTGACGTCAGATTTGCCAGCGAATGCTTCACGAGCGGCGGTGGTGCGTTTTCCGAACTTTGCCATCTTACTTCACCTCGATGCCCATGGAACGTGCCGACCCGAGGATAATCTGCATGGCAGCCTCGATGTCGTTTGCGTTCAGGTCTTTCATTTTCGCTTCTGCGATCTCTTTCACCTGCTTTGAGGTGACCGAGCCGACAACTTCGCGACCAGGTGTGTTTGCACCGGACGACAGTTTGGCGGCCTTTTTCAGGAAATAGGACGCGGGGGGCGTCTTGATGTCCATCGTAAAGGACTTGTCCTGATAATATGTGATAACCGTCGGGCATGGCGCACCAGGCTCAAGATCCTGGGTCTTGGCGTTAAATGCCTTACAGAATTCCATAATGTTAATTCCGCGCTGACCTAGCGCTGGACCAACGGGTGGCGACGGGTTCGCTTTACCGGCTGGCACTTGCAGTTTCATCGTACCTGCGAGCTTCTTGGCCATGGGCCTTCTCCTTTTGCAACTCCCTTGGGACGCGTCCTTTGGGATGTATGTTGTGTGGTTCGGATTGGATGCCGCGGCACCGTCCCCTCCCACATATGATTCGCGCGCAAAGGCACGAAGTCTGCCTGATAGACCGGACTGCGGTGATAAGCAAGCAAGCGATTGCGCTCGGGTCGGAAACAGTGAATTCCGAAGATGGTAAATGTTTCAAGTTACTTGAAATCGCGAATCGTCTATATTGTCGCGGTGGAGACCGCGGATCACATAAATGTTATTTCATCCAACCTCAGCTTTGCACAAGCGAGTTTGGACAGCGGTGAGCCGATTCCTGCGCATATCAACGATGGAACGCAGAACAGAAACCCTGAGGGGATTGGCCTGTTCGCACTGATCGCTGAAGACTACGCAACCTATAAACGGATGCCCTTGTCACAGGGCTTTTGGACGTTGTTCTGGCACCGCATGGGCAACGCGCGGATGAGCATCCAACCGAAACTGCTGCGCGCGCCGTTTTCATTCATCTACAAGCTCGGCTTTAAACTGTCTGAATGGGCCTGTGGCGTGTCACTGCCCTACACGATTCCCGTCGGTCGTCGCGTGAAGATCGAACATTTCGGTGGGATCATTATCGCCGCCCGCGCCATCGGTGACGACGTTGTATTGCGCCAGAACACCACCTGTGGCGTCATCTCGGTCGATGCAATCGGCCAACTGCCAACAATCGGCGACGGGGCAGATATTGGGGTGGGCGTCGCGATCCTCGGAGACGTGAAGGTGGGGCGCAAAGCCAAGGTCGGCGCAAACGCTGTGGTCCTAAAGGACGTGCCGCCCGACACCACGGTCGTCGGCGTCCCCGCACGCCCGATCCAAAAGACGCCCGAACCATTGCATGTGGCGTCAAACTTAGACTGACTTGCCCCCGACCCCCTAAATGCAAAAAGCCCGGCTGGTTGGCCGGGCGTTTTCGTTTCTTCTTGGGGCGCGCTCAGAGTTGCTTGGTCACCTGGGTGTATTCCAACTCGACAGGTGTTTCGCGACCGAAGATCGACACCGACACTTTGAGGCGTTGGTTGTCTTCGTCGACTTCCTCGATCATGCCATCGAAATCTTCGAAGGGGCCGTCGTTGACTTTGACCTTTTCACCGATCTCAAAGCTGATGAGCAGTTTCGGCGCTTCCACACCTTCTTCAACACGGTTGAGGATCTGGTTCACCTCGGCGTCGCGCATTGGCAGCGGACGGCCCTGAGGCCCGAGGAACCCTGTGACGCGGTTGATCGAATTAATCAAGTGATAGCCCTGGTCGCTCATTTCCATGCGCACCAGAACGTAGCCCGGCATAAAGCGGCGCTCGGCGGTGACTTTCTTGCCGCGACGCACTTCAATGACTTCTTCTGTCGGAACAAGCACTTCTTCGATCTCGTTTTCAAGACCGGCTTCTTCCACAGCAACTTTGATCTGTTCAGCGATCTTCTTCTCAAAATTCGAGAGCACACTGACCGAATACCAACGTTTTGCCATCTGCCTAATTACCTTAGCTATACCGGCCTTCTTGCCAGTTTGGTTGCATTCCTAGTCCCGGATAAAACAAGGGCGTGTAACTTGATTCGCTACACGCCATTTTCGGGAATGGTGACGGATTACCGTCTGTGTTTGGGGAATTCAAGAGGCAAGCGTCGTGTGCACGCCCCACAAGGGCCGATCAGAACAGGCCAAGCACGCCGGTCAGACCTGTGCGGATAACCAAATCCACAAGGAAAAAGAACGCCGAGGCCAAAGACGACAGTGCAAAAACCATACCCGTCGTCACAAGAACTTCGCGGCGGTTTGGCCAAACGACTTTCGAAACTTCCGCGCGGACCTGCTGGATGAACTGAAGCGGGTTGGTCATGGCCATGTTGAATTCTTTCTCGTTAGATCAGGCGGCAGATACGCCCTTCGCGGTGCAATTTCAAGCCCGTTCCGCATCACAATGCACCATCGCCACCATTCCACTGAAAGCCGCCTTTCGGACCCAAAGGCGAGAACGGGTTGTGGGCCACTTCCCAATAATGCCCATCGGGATCCTGAAAATAGCCTGAATACCCGCCCCAAAAAACTTCGACTGCCGGCTTGATGATTTTCGCACCCGCTGCCTCGGCCTGGGCGAGGGTCGCGTCCACGTCCTCGCGGGTGCGAACATTATGGGCCAGCATTGCCGAATGTTTGGTGAATTCATCCATCGTCAAACCAAACTCTGCGGCCACGCCCGCCCACGGATAGAGCGAGACGGTCATGGCCCCCAAGATATTAAACGCCACGATGCCGTCGTCCTTGGACGCCGAGACCCAGCCCAAATCGGTGTAGAAGGTCTTGGCGCGTTCCAAATCATCCACGCCCAACACAACGCCTGAAAGTCTTTGTTCCATAAAATGCTCCTATACGCCGCGGCTTCTGCCGGAAGGCCTTACGATTTCAATGTCATCCCAATCGGACATGGCTTCAATATCCGCAGCATAGCTTGTTGCGCTGCGTTCGTGAACGTCCTCGGACCATGGATTGAAGGCTTGCGAAGGATTGGACAGCGCGAATTGCTGGCGTGCTTCTTTCACCCAAGTCCTCACCTCGCCCGTGCGCCCCGACGCGCCCCAGTCGACGATTTGCGTCAAGGCTGCACTGCTCAGGCCCTCGTTGACCCGCCCGTCGATACGCTCGACCAATGGCCCCAGACGCCACCCGAGCATTCGACGGAACACCGGCACGGAAACCTCTGGGTAGTCCTCTTTGCGCCAAACATAGATTGGCCCCAGTCCCGGCACTTTGCGCATGCGACCGATCAGGTTGGACCACAACAAATGCTCGGGTCGATTGTCACCAACGAAGGCATCAAACGGGCGCAAATCCCCCCCGATGACACGCTGGGAATAGAGCGACGCCATCCATTGCGATGGCTCTCGAACGGCGAGAAACAACGCAACAGGAAACGGGGCGACCGAGGCGACAAACCTCTCAAGGCGCAAATCGGCTTGCGGGTAAAGAATGCCGGGGTTGAGATCATTGAATGTCGGTCCAAGGGCATTTTCTTCAGACAAAACAACCCGACGCGCGCCTTTGGCGATATGGGTGACTTGTTCCGGCCCGCTGCGCCCGCCGATCGGTTGCCCTTTGGCCCGCAACCCGAACAAATCCTGAAAATGGTGCTTCGGGTCACGCAGATATTTTGGCCCAAAGTATCGCACACCATGCTCAAGCAACAGTTTCTCGTTTCGCGCCAGCGATTTCTGCAAATGCGTGGACGCCGTTTTATGTGCCCCAAGATGCAGAGAGACAGCAATCTGTTGGGCCAATCCTCACTCCTTGGTTTGCTAAATTGCGGCGACGGTCAATCAACTGGTTTGCCCCGGGCAACATGGACGGCCCGGATGCGCAAATAATCTTATGATATGTCTAAAACCTACGGGTTTGAGTGCAAGGCATAACTTGCACCCGAAAATAGTGTCTCGACTCGCAGGTTTTGCAACGAGCGGCCTTAGAACGCGGAATTTTCATAAGGAAAATGGCAGGGGCACCAGGGTTCGAACCCGGGACCTACGGTTTTGGAGACCGTCGCT
>JBELFK010000057.1:0-17289 GCA_042092935.1 Paracoccaceae bacterium
CAAACCCCTCGGGGGGAAGTGATCTTGTCATGATAATACGGACAGCCACGTCAGAAGATGCAGTGTCAGTTGCTGAGATTTGGAATGCAATTATCCGTGACACCCCAAGGACATTCACGACCCAAGAGAAAACCGTGGATGGCATTGAAGCTGATATCCTAAGTCGCGCGGACGCTTTTATCGTGGCGGAAATAGAGAAAGTCGTCGTGGGCTTTGCGACATATTTCCCGTTTAGAAGCGGGCCGGGCTATGCCTACACGATGGAGCATTCGGTCAATATCCGCGAGCATGTCTGGGGACGGGGCGTGGGGCGCGCATTGATGGCGCGGCTTGAAGAAGTCGCGAGCGTCAACAACGTGCATTCGCTTATTGCTGGTGTCAGCGGAGAAAACTCTGACGGTGTGAATTTTCACAAAGCAATCGGATATGCCGAGGTTGCGCGCTTGCCCTCGGTTGGCCGCAAGTTCGATCGGTGGATGGATCTCATTCTGTTACAAAAATTCTTATGATCGGCGCTGACACTCTGATGCGCAAAGGGTAACGTGCCAACATGTCAATCTGGACGCGCATATCAGAAGCCATTGAGGCGTTGCGGCGGGGAGAAACCCTGTCGAGCATTTTTGAAACTCTCAGGACGCCGCCTGAGAGAAGCATTGCCTTCACCATTGCCGTCATTGCGCTTGGTGCCAAGATTGCCAAGGCGGATGGTTTGGTCACAAAAGACGAAGTGATGGCCTTTCGCGAGGTCTTCGATATTTCTGGCGACGACGAGCAATCGGCGGCGCGTGTATACAACCTCGCGCGGCAGGATGTGGCGGGCTATGAAGAATATGCGCGCCGGATTGCGGGCATGTTCCAGGATCAGCCCTCGGTGCTGTGTGACTTGATGGAGGGGCTTTATCATGTCGCGATGGCCGACGGTATGTACCACCCGAACGAGGACGAATTCCTGTCACGGGTGGCCGGGATTTTCGGCATACCGGACGACCGATTTCACCGGCTACGGGCGCGCTTTGTGCCAGATGCCAAACCGGATGCGTACAGTGTCCTAGGGGTGTCGCCCGACCAGCCGTTGGATGAAATTCGACTGGCGTGGCGCAAGGCGGTTCGTGAAAGTCACCCAGACCTTATGATTGCCCGTGGCGTGCCAGCTGAGGCCGTACAAATTGCTGAAAAACGCATGGTTGATATCAATCGCGCCTGGGAGGAAATCCAAGGGGCGCAGAGATAGTGCGGATCGTCACCTATAACGTCGAATGGTTTACCGAGTTGTTCGACGATTCGGACAATCTGTTGATAAACGCAGGCTGGTCTGGGCGAAACGATGTCACGCGTGAAGATCAGATTGCCGCCCTTGGACTGGTTTTTCAGAGGCTAGATGCGGACCTGATTGTCATAATCGAAGCACCAGATCAAAACCATCGTCGCCGGACGGTGCCCGCGCTGGAAAATTTTGCGAGCATGTTCGGGCTGCGCGCATCGGAGGCCTTGATCGGGTTCGCCAACAACACCCAACAAGAAATCGCGGTGCTTTACGATCCGGCGTCGCTGTCGCTACGCCACGATCCCAAGGGCGAAGAATTTGCCGTCATTGGCAGCCACGGCGCGCCACGGTTTGACCAAGAGTTTCACATCGATTTGGACATAGATGCGTCCAAGGATCGGGTCGTTTTCTCAAAACCTCCGCTTGAAATTACGGCGACAACACGCTCGGGGTTTGAGTTTCACCTGATCGGCGCGCATCTCAAATCCAAGGCTCCGCATGGCGCAAGGAACGATGCCGAGGCGATGCAAATCTCGATTGCCAATCGACGTAAACAACTGGCGCAAGCGATATGGCTGCGTCGCCGGATTGAAGAGCATTTGTCGAACAAAACCCCGTTGATCGTTGCGGGTGACCTGAACGATGGTCCCGGCTTGGACCAGTATGAGCGTCTTTTTGGTCGAAGCTCGGTCGAGATTGTTGCAGGGCACGGGCCTGACAGAACGAAAAGCGAGATGACGCTGTTTGATCCTCATGCGGAACAGGGCCTCCACTCTCGGCTTGGGGCCATGCCGACGACCGCGCGGTTTTTCCTCGCGGATCAGAACTGCTATCTGCAAGCGTTGTTGGACTACATAATGGTGTCGCAAGACTTGATGGCCAAGCGACCGGCGTGGCGGATATGGCACCCGTTTGATACGCCTGAATGCTTTGACGACGCCGCCCTTCGATCAGCCCTGCTGACAGGTTCGGATCATTTTCCTGTTTCGTTGGATATTGATCTTTAAGATTTCTTCCAGCGTTTGACGACGACCTCGGCCCCCAGAGAACTGGCAAGCGATTCCAGACGTGCGTTTGCGGTTTCTCCAAACAGCGGGCGGGCGCTGTCAGCCAGATAAAGCTCAAGCACTTTTTTGCGCGGATACCATTTGAATTTTCCAGGCTGGTCGTCGGATTGCAGCCACATCATCGCGCCAAAACGCATGGCTTTTCCAAGTACTTCAGCGGTTTCGACATCAACGTCGTCCAAGAGCTTTGCAAGATCCTCGAACCGGCTACCTTCGCGCTTGTTTTTGTAGCGATGCAATAGCGCGATGCCCAGGAACACGCGTTCGGAATGTTTTAACCCGCCCAAATTCGCCCGCGTGACATTGTCAAAGCAGGCGTCCGCGCGGTAATCGGGATGGGCGCGCCAGTTCACATCATGCAAAAGGCAAGCGGCATGGATCACACGATGCCAGCTTTCCGGTCTGCCCTTGAAAAGCGGCATAACGAAATCAAACAGCACGTCGCCAAATCCAACAAGCCTTGCGTCTTTGGATTCCGAGAAGCGGCAGGATTCAATCAATGGATCCATGTCACGAATTTCGTCGGGCATTTTTTCGTAGAGAAGACCTTCGCGAATGCCGTAGCTCGAGACCGCGATATCGACCGGCTTGAATGTCTTGATAAGCCGCGACAAAACCTCGGCTGCCAAGGGTACGAGGGCCATGCGCGCTGCAGAATTGCCACTCATCGCTTGAAGGTCGTCAACGTGCGTATTGCGGATAAATTTGATCGTCGCGCGGACGTTTTTCAGGCTCATCCGATATTCGTGGAGAACGTGGAGTGGGTAGCCACGTCGCAGCATGTCTATTCTTGCGATCGCCCGCCACGAGCCGCCGACCAAAAACAATCGGTCGGATTGCTGGCCAAGTTGATCGCTGAGATCATTCACCACTTCCTTTATGTATTTCGTTGTCGCCTTCTTGCCGCCCTTGATACCTTTAAGGCGAAGCGGGCCAAGCTGCGAGGTTAAACACGTCCCGATCTTGCCGTCCGAAATCGTCGCAAGCTCCATACTGGAACCGCCGATGTCGCATACCAAACCGAAACTTCCCGGCCATCCAAGCAATACGCCTTGCGCCGAAAGCCGCGCCTCTTCCGGGCCGTCGATCACGCGCAGGTTCAGGCCGGTGACGTCGGCGACATCACGGCGAAAGTCTTCCCCGTCGTCAGCCTCACGCACAGCGGCGGTTGCGACGGCTGAAAGGGGTTCGATCCCAAGACTGCGCGCGATGCTTTGAAAACGGACGATTGCTTTCAAAGCACGGGCGCGACCTTCGGGGTTAAGCAGGCCCGTTTCGCGCACACCGGCCCCCAAACCGCACATCAGTTTTTCGTTGTAGTAATAGGCGGGACTACGCGCCGCGCCGTCAAAAACCACCATCCTGACCGAGTTTGACCCGACGTCCACGACGCCAACGCGTGACAGCGCCATTGCGCGGGGATCTTTGAACGACGCAATTGGTGCGTCTTCAGCAGCGGAAGTTTCGGTCGCGGTCATCGAAGTCCTCGTTCTGATGCCAATCTGAGGCATGAGGCATTACTGGTCAATTAAAGTGGCAAGTTTTCGTCTGTGTGGGTCAGTTTCGGCACATCGCCCGCCCCAGCCGATCCGCGGCCGGAAAGGGACGGGTTTTCGGTAAAGAAACGATGACAATTGAAAGCGAAAACCCCGTCTTGCATCAGCGTGCGCTCAAACTGGCCGTCGGGTTGCATGATCCAGCTTTGGGCCACATCAGCGAGGTTTGCCGCCATGATCTGGCTAACGATCTGCGCTTTGACGGTCGCGTTCTTGATCTGGATTAGCGTTTCGACTCGTCGGTTCAGGTTGCGACCCATCCAATCGGCCGATGAGATAAACACCGCAGCCTTCTGCGACGGCAGCGCGTGACCGTTGCCAAAACAGATGATCCGCGAATGTTCAAGAAATCGCCCGACGATGGACTTTACCCTGATATTTTCCGAAAGCCCCATCACGCCCGGGCGCAAGCCGCAGATCCCTCGGATCACGAGGTCGATTTTGACCCCCGCCTGACTGGCCGCATAAAGCGCGTCGATCATGTCGGAATCGATCAGTGAATTCATCTTCGCCCAGATAGCAGCGGGTTTGCCTTTTTTGGCGTTGGTGGCCTCTTTGGCGATCATTTCAAGCATCTTGGGCTTGAGCGAGTGTGGCGAGATCGACAGGTTCTCTAGCTTTTCAGGAAGCGCATAGCCGGACAGATAGTTGAACACTTTGGTCGCGTCCCGCCCCAAGGCCGCGTCGCAGGTGAAAAAGCTAAGGTCCGTATAAATCTTTGCCGTGATGGGGTGGTAGTTGCCGGTACCATAGTGGGTATAGGTCACCAGCTTTGAGCCTTCTCGCCGCACAACTGTCGAGATCTTCGCGTGGGTTTTCCAATCGAGGAAACCATAGACGACATGCGCCCCGGCTCGTTCAAGCCGGCGAGACTGGCGAATGTTGGCCGCCTCGTCAAAACGTGCCTTTAGCTCGACCAAGGCGGTCACGGATTTGCCGTCTTCGGCGGCTTCGCAAAGCGCCTCGACGACGGGCGAGTGTTGGGAGGTGCGATAGAGCGTTTGCTTGATTGCAACCACATTCGGGTCACGGGCGGCTTGCTGGAGAAACCGAATGACCAGGTCAAACGTTTCATAAGGATGATGCAGCAGCATATCTTTTTGCTGTATCGCGGCAAACATATCTCCGTCGTGGTCCTGAACCCGTTCCGGGACACGCGGCGTGTAGGCGGGCCAAAGCAGGTCGGGCCGCTCATCCATCACCAGTTCGCGCAAATCGGCGATGCCGATCATGCCCTCAATCTCGACGATCTCATGCTCTCCGACGTGCAACTCGCGCTGGATCACTCGTTTCAACCCTTTCGGCGCATTCGCGGACAGCTCCATCCGAATGACCTCGCCACGGCGGCGGCGTTTCAGGGCGACTTCGAATTCACGCACGAGGTCTTCGGCTTCTTCTTCGACTTCCAAGTCGCTGTCGCGCAGCACGCGGAATGCGCAGTGGCCATTGATTTTGTAGCCGGGAAACATGCTGTCAAAGTGAACCAGCAACAGTTCTTCAAGCGGTAAGAAACGATAATCCCCCTCGGCTGAGGGTAACGAAATAAATCGCTCCAACTGTTGCGGAATGGGAAGCAACGCTTGCAAGCCGCGGCCGCCTTTGATCCGCTCAAGCTGAAGCGCAAGGCAGAAGCCTTCGTTTGGGATAAACGGGAACGGATGGGCGGGGTCGATCGCCAGCGGCGACAGAACGGGGAAAACCTGTTCGAGAAAGTAGTCCGCCAGAAAATCGAGATCATCGGCACTCAGCGATGTGCGCTCAAGGATCGTGATGTCCTCTTTCGCCATTTCGACCCTAAGGTCGCCGAGCGCGATTTGCTGGCGCTGCATCAGGCGTCGAGTATCGAGATTGATAAGCTGTAATTGTTCCTGCGGCGACAACCCATCGGCGGCAGGGGTCGTGTTGCCTGCACGGGCCAATTCCCTTAGCCCTGCAACGCGCACCGTGTAGAATTCGTCCAGATTGGTTGACGAGATTGACAGGAAACGGACGCGCTCAAGCAGTGGCACACGGCTGTTTTGCGCCTCTTCCAAGACCCGCCAATTGAACGCAAGCCACGACATTTCCCGATTGAAAAAGCGTTGCGGCCCGGAAATATCCAGATCTGGCAATTCCGTGGGCTCTGGCGCGGCGTGTTTTAGAAAATCGGCTTGGGTCATCTGGTCAGCAATCAGCGTTACGTGTCACTCATGTGACAAGAAACTATAATGCATCGGGACTCTGTAGAACTTCAAGCGCCAGTTTGCGGGTGATTTTTCGGCCCTCGGCGAGGGCGCGCCGATCCATTTGCGCGACGATGCGCACGGCCTCGGCGGCGGATCTTTCCATATTGCGCAGCAGATAGGTGACGGCCTCGGGCGTGGGTGTCAGTTGGCGGTCGGCAAACTGTTTCGTCAACATTGCGGCCAGCAAGGCATCGTCCGGCTCGTCCAGCGTGGCAAGGCTTGTGCCTTCCATCCGGCTGCGCAAATCGGGCAGAGTCAGACCCCACCGTGACGGAGCGGTAGTTGATGTCAAAAGCAGATTATGCCCTTCGGCCAATACGAGATTGTGTGTGTGAAACAGCGCCTCTTGCATAATCGGGTCTTTGGCGACTTCGTGCGCGTCTTCCAAAGCAAGGTTGCCTGACGCGAGCGCCGATATATTTGCGTTGGACAAATCCTTGGCCTTGAAGATTGCGGCCCCACAGGCGGCCGCCCAAACATGGGCCAAATGCGTTTTGCCAGAGCCCGCGCGACCCGTCAGAACCAATTTGCGGTTTGGCCAATTGCGCCAATCCTCAAGGCTGGCCAGGGCAATCGCGTTCGATGCCGAGACGAAATAGTCTTCGCGCCCCAACGCTGTGCGCGTGGGCAGATCAAGTGGAAGCTGCGTGGCCATTACTTATCGTCTTGTTCCGACAGACCTTTGTAGAGCCGACCGGTTTTGTATTGCCCCATGATGTAGCGGATCACGACGCCCATCACCGCCGCGACCGGCACGGCCACGAGCATACCGATAAAGCCAAAAAGGGATCCGAAGACCGACAAAGCGATCAACAGCCAAACCGGGTGAAGCCCCACAGAGCTGCCGACCAGCTTCGGCGTCAGGACGTTGCCCTCGATCATTTGGCCGACCGCGAAAATCCCGGCGACCAGTCCAAGCGAGACCCAATCGCCCCAGAATTGGAACAGGCCAAGACCGATGGCAAGGGCGCCACCAATCAGTGCGCCGATGTAGGGAATAAAGGTGATAAGTCCGGCGACGAACCCGACGACGAGCCCAAATTGCAGTCCAACCAACATCAATGCGATGGCGTAGTATGTGCCGAGAGCCAGACATACCGTGCCCATGCCGCGCACAAAACCAGCGAGCGTGTTGTCGATGTCTTTCGCCAATTGGCGAATGGTTGGTGCGTGGTCGCGGGGAAGAAGCTCATCAATCTTGCCGACAATGCGGTCCCAGTCGAGCAACAGGTAGAAGGACACGACCGGAACGATCACAAACAACAGCGCCACGTTCACAAGCGACGACACGGATGCAAGCGCCGAGTTTAAAAACTGCCCGCCGCGCGATTGGATGCTTTCACCGACAGAACCAAGCGAGCGGCGCAAAACCGACTCGGAATCCATGAGCGATGGGAATTGCTTGGTCAGGAACGCCTGAAGGTCGGTTGCCAGAACGGGGGCCGTATTGAACAGGGAAACAGCCTGTTCGATCAGCAGCGGTACGACCATCAGTATGGCCACAACGAAGATCATTATCGTCAGGAACGTGATGATGATCGTGGCCAAGACACGCGACATGCCCAGCTTTTCCAGCCGGTCCGCGACAGGATCAAGGAAATACGCGATCGCAGCCCCGATCACGTAGGGCAGCATGATGTCGCCAAGCACCCACAAAAGCAAAAGGAACACCACGGCGACAATCGCCCAGTATTTTGCCTGAGTATTGATAGGATACGCCATGGTTGCCTCGATGTCCTGTTGTTCGTCTACACATCGCCCGTAAGCAGACGGTTTTCAAGAGGCTTGGCAATCGCGCCGGATTCAGGAAAGGTCGATGACGACGCTAAAACGGGAGTGCCAAATATGGCGGGATTTACGGTCGAGGGCTTTGTTAAGGATATGCGCGACATTGCGGCAGGCGAAGACAACGCACGGCATTTGCGGGCCTATATGGACCGGATATTCAAGCAGCCGGACGAAATTGAAAATGCGTTTTCGGACAGCCAGCCGGGCGACATCATCCTGTTCGAGGACCAGACGGTCTCGGTCTGGCGCACCAGTTTCGAGCGTGGCGTTTCAGTGCCAGCGCATGACCACCAAATGTCCGCCGTCATCGGCGTTTACACCGGTGTCGAGTGCAACGATTTCTTTGAGGCTGATCCCGTCGGTGGCCTGCGCCGTAGCGGAAGCGTCGCGTTGGGCACAGGGGATGTGATGTCGATTGGTCCGAGCGCAATCCACGCCGTGACTTGTGTATCCGCCCAGCCCTGTTTGGGGCTTCACGTCTATCTCGGGAAACTCACAACCGTGAAGCGGACCTTGTTTGACATAGACAACAACGAAGCCTTGCCCTTTGACGACGCCAATTACCAAAAACTAATGGCCGCTGATCGGTTCTCGGGGTGATGCGCCCCTTGTGAAGCTGCGCGTCGCGGCCTAAACGATTGAAAACATATTCCGACCTTTAGGAGCCGAAATGCGCCTGTCTCGTTACTTTTTGCCAGTTCTCAAAGAAAACCCAGCCGATGCGCAGATTGTCAGCCATCGTCTGATGCTGCGTGCTGGGATGATTAAACAAGCCGCGTCCGGGATTTATTCCTGGCTGCCGATGGGCTTTAAGGTTCTGCGCAAGATCGAAAACATCGTGCACGAAGAACAAGCTCGCGCGGGTCACATCGCCATTCAGATGCCGATCCTACAGTCTGCCGACCTTTGGCGCGAATCTGGACGTTATGACGACTACGGCCAAGAAATGTTGCGTATGCAGGACCGCCACGGCCGCGATTTGCTTTACACGCCAACGGCCGAAGAAATGGTGACGGATATTTTTCGTGCACATGTCAGCAGTTACAAAGACCTGCCGCTGACACTCTACCAAATTCAGTGGAAATTCCGCGACGAGGTGCGTCCGCGTTTTGGTGTGATGCGCGGTCGCGAGTTCTACATGAAGGACGGATATAATTTCGATCTGACGAAAGAAGACGCGCTTCACGCCTACAACCGCCATCTCGTTTCTTATCTTCGTACCTATGAACGGATGGGTCTGCAAGCGATCCCAATGCGTGCCGACTCTGGCCCAATCGGTGGCGACGATACGCACGAATTTCTTGTTCTCGCCGAGACGGGTGAATCCGAGGTGTTTTATGACAGCGCCGTCACGGACCTGACCTTCGGAGACCGCGCAATCGATTACGACAGCGTCGAGCAATGTCAGGCCGTGCTGGAAGAGTTCACCAGCAAATATGCCCGGACCGATGAAACCCACGACGAGGCCTTGTTCAATGAGGTTCCCGAAGACCGCCGCCGCGTCGCGCGTGGTATCGAAGTCGGACAGATTTTCTATTTCGGCACCAAGTATTCTGATGCGATGGGTGCGAGTGTCGTCAACGATCAAGGCCAGCAAGTGCCCGTTCACATGGGCTCGCACGGGATTGGCGTATCCCGCCTGTTGGGCGCGATCATTGAGGCAAGCCACGATGATAAAGGCATTATCTGGCCCGAAGGCGTCACACCGTTTCACTGCGGGATTGTGAATTTAAAGCAGGGCGATGACGAAGCGGATGCTGCGTGTGACAACCTCTACAAAGCGTTGACTGCGGCGGGGCTTGAGCCGCTTTATGATGACCGCAAAGAGCGTGCAGGCGGTAAATTCGCGACGATGGATCTGATCGGTTTGCCATGGCGGATCACCGTTGGGCCACGCGGCCTGAAAAACGGAGTGGTTGAATTGACCTCACGTCGGACCGGCGATAGCGAGGAGCTTTCGCCTGAAGCTGCGATTGCGCGTATCGTGGAAATCTACGCGACCCTGTGACGGGTTCGCGTAGGCCCAAGGCTTAAAAGGTGACGACGACATTGCCCCGTTTGTGGCCTGTGTCGACGTAGGCATGCGCGTCGCGTATTTTCTCAAACGGGTATTCGCGGTCGATCACAGGGCGTATGTGACCGGCCTTCATGAGATCCGACAGCTCGCGCAAACCCGTCTTTGTTGCCAAAGACGTACTACCAACAATCTTGTGTGGGCCAAATAGGTTTCGAAAGGGCGCCGCAAAAGCCTCGGCCAACGTTCCGGTGATTAGCGCGAAGCGACCGGAGCGATTTAGCAAGTGGCGATGGTTCCGGTAAGGCATGGTCCCGAGACAATCTGCGATGACGTCAAATCTGGATGGCAGTTTGGCTAAATCGGTCATGGTGTAGTCGATGACCTCGCGCGCGCCGTTTTCAATCAGAAAAGCGTGATTTTTTGTCGAAGCGATAGCCGTCACATGCGCGCCCTTTGCCGATGCCAATTGCGCAAGCGCGATGCCAACAGACCCAGCAGCGGCGTTTATCAGGATACGCTCACCCTTTTTCAGATCCAACGCAGCGCTGAAGAACATCGCGGTCATTCCGCCGAAGACAACCGAGGCGCTTTCGGCCGCGCTGAAACCCTCGGGCTGATGCAGGATCGCTTGGCTTTCCTTGATAGCGATGAATTCGGCGTGGGTGGCCATTTTCAACTCGGTGCTGCCAAAAACGCGGTCGCCACATTTAAACTCTTTCACGTTCGCGCCGACCTCGACGATTTCACCCGCGAAAACTGTGCCCAGGACTTCTTTGCGTGGGTTTGAAAAGCCGAAAACCAATGACATCAAAAACCCGTAGCCTCGGGGTACGTTTTTTGAGCGTATACGCGCGTCGCCCGAGTTCACGCTTGTTGCTATATTGCGCACCAAGACTTGCGATGGGCCGATCCGAGGCACCGGTCGTTGGGCCAAATTGATCTGTTCGGGACCGCCAAAGGTGTTCAAGACGGCGGCTCTCATGGATTTAGGTGTCATCGCTGCTCTCCTCTTGATTTGGGACGGGCGATCACAAATTTTTCGGCGGCCGCAAGGTTTATCATCCAACCTGCAACCTGAAACGCTTCGTCAATCAGCGGTTCAGGCTCACCCATAGTTAGGACGAACGGCAGGTAAAAGATGGGAAAAGTGCCCGCGTTTAACGCAATTGCATAGGCGCGGATGATCCAAGCGCGGTGCTCGATAAAGTTGCGACGGATCGCAGCGCGAATGGCCAGGATCGTAAAGGCGGCCATTGCCGTTCCAAACAAAAGTCGCACCAATAGCAACAGCGGCGTGCTGATCTCAAGGTGCATCAAGGTCATCCAGACGCCGCTTGCGCCACCGAGAATTGCGCCTGCGCCAGCCATACGCCCGAGTGTACGGTGCAGCTTGGGACGGGTTGCTCTGATCCTGGGTGAGAGCTGAACGGCACCCAGCACCAGGAATGCGACCATGGATAGCCCATGCACAAATAGGGGCAAGCGATCGACAAACTCGGGATCAAACGCAAAGGCCCAATTTCCAGTAACGGCAATTTCGATGCTTCTGAAGAGCGTTCCGCCGATCGGGATGATGAGCACCAAGCCCAGAGCATAAGACATAGTTCGGGTGTTCATAGGAAGTCCCATGTTGATACCTCTTTGGTGTATTCGTGGGGGGGGCGAGAGGCCGGCGCTAGCCGTCCATCTCGATTGTAAAGACGTCGCTGATTTCTTTTCCAAAAACCCGTGCGATCAAAAAGGCCAGTTCGAGCGTTGGATAGTATTTGGCGTTTTCGATGGCGACGATTGTCTGGCGGGTCACGCCAACCTGATCCGCCAGCGCCTTTTGCGTCATTTCGTCGGCATCAAAGCGCAATCGGCGGATGGTGTTGGTGATCTTGAGTTTCTTGGCCATGGTTAGATGCTCATCCGATAGCGTGCCAGTTTGACCATTTCCCCAGCGAGACTGCCCAGCGAGAAACAGAACATCAGGACAACAAGGCAATCAACCGGATCATAGCCGAATTTTATGCCTGCGATCAAAACGATAAACCCGAGACCGGTGAACCCCATGGTCACTTTGTTGCCCGAGTTGGCGATCATCTTGTCACGCTCGTCGGTGATAAAGTTTTGGTCGGCCTCGCCGGTCATCGCAGCCTCGATCATTGCGAAAAGGATTGTACCGATGATCGCCATGATGATGCCCGCGGCAATCGCATAAATAATGACCCAGAACATGGTGTCTGCCCAAACCTGAATTGCATCAGGGCCGTCCATCGCCCCGGATCCGTAGAGGCTGCTGATCTTCATGATGACGTAAATGTTGACGACGATCCCGATGATAATCTGGAGCACCGTGTTCTTTTCTTCGTGTGACATGTTTTTCATTCCTCGTGTCATGTATATCTGACGTAGTGTTAAAAATTCTATACACAACATGCTCATTTCTGACGGCCGTGTCAAATAATTCATACATGGTGTCGAAAATATTAGATCGAAACGTGGAATTTCAGCCACTTAGCAAGCCAAGGCGCGCGAGTTTTTCTGCAAAGGCAGGCGAATCACCGCCTCGTGCACGCGTCTTTTCTTGACGTCACAGGGCATTCAGCGCAGGTTCCAGCTAAACTTCGACGCGAGCATTCATGGCCAACCCAACCCCGTTTTCCAACTATGAATGGATGATTGCTTGGCGCTATCTGCGTGCCCGGCGCGCCGAAGGCGGCGTGACGATCATGACATGGATCAGCCTTCTTGGCGTTGCCTTGGCGGTCTTTGCCCTGATCGCAACTCTGGCAGTCCGCTCAGGGTTCAGGGCTGAATTCGTTGATACGATCCTCGGGGCGAATGCCCATGTTACCATTTACAACTCGTTCGAGATCGCCGCGGACGGCACGTCTTCGCGCGCGATGGCCGACTATGCGGAACGGGCCGAGGCTGTCCGGCAGGTGCCCGGCGTGACCCGCGTTGCGCCGCTTGTGCGCGGCGACGTCATGGCAAGCTCGCAAAACGGCGCGGCGGGTGTTCAGGTGTTCGGGATAGCTTACGAAGATCTGTTGACATTGGAACGCATTGTAGACCCCGAAACGTCCTTAGGCGCTATTGAGGAATTCAAGGATGGTCTGGCCATCGGTTCGGGCGTGGCGCGCGAGTTGGCGCTGGGTATCGGGGACCGGATCAAGATCATTTCACCCGATGGCTTAAAGACACCGTTTGGAACAAGTCCACGGATAAAGTCGTATCAGGTGAGCTACATCTTTTCAGCAGGGCGCTACGATATTGACCGCACTCGGATCTACATGCCGTTTGCCGAAGCCCAAGACTTTTTCAACCGCAGCGGCGTCGCGGACGAGCTTGAAATTCTTGTCGATGCGCCCGAGCAGGTGGACGATCTGACCCTCGCGCTTTTGCGCGCTGGTGGCGAGAGAACCCTGATCTGGACGTGGAAAGACGCCAGCGGCGCGTTTCTGAGGGCGTTGGAGATCGAGGACAATGTCATGTTCATCATCCTTGGAATCCTTGTTCTGATTGCAACGATGAACATCGTCTCTGGGCTAATCATGCTCGTAAAAAACAAGGGACGAGACATCGGAATTCTGCGGACTTTTGGTTTGACCGAGGGCGCGGTTCTGAGGATCTTTTTCATCTGCGGGGCGTCCATTGGTGTTGTTGGCACCCTTATAGGCGTGGTTGCGGGAAGCCTGTTTGCGATCTACATCGACCCGATATTTTCTGCCGTTAACTATATGTCCGGTGGTGGCGTGTGGGATCCTTCGGTGCGCGGCATCTACGAGTTGCCGGCCCAATTGCGGCTTGGCGACGTGTTGTCGGCGGTCTCGCTTTCGCTTGGTCTCAGTTTTGTCATTACGATATTTCCCGCGCGTCGCGCGGCGCGCATGAATCCGGTCGAGGCGCTGCGATATGAGTGATCCAGTTCTGCGCCTTTCGGGTATCCACAAAAGTTACAAGAGGAATGTCGCCGCTGAAGTCGTCGTCTTAAAGGGCGCGGACCTGACGCTTGAAGCAGGCCAAGTTGCCGCTTTGGTGGCGCCTTCGGGGGCCGGAAAATCAACACTACTGCATATTGCGGGGCTTTTGGACACGCCCGACACGGGCACAGTTAGCGTGAATGGCACCGCGATGGCCAAGGCGTCGGATCGGCGTCGAACGCGAATACGTCGCGAAGAGATCGGGTTCATTTACCAATTCCATCATTTGTTGCCCGAATTTACCGCGTTGGAAAACATCGTTTTGCCACAACTCGCGAACGGTCAAACCGCGTCCACGGCGTGTGAACGGGCACAGATGCTTTTGGCAAGCGTCGGGCTAAAGGATCGAAGTGACCATCGCCCGGCCGCGCTGTCTGGGGGCGAACAGCAGAGGGTCGCATTCTGCCGAGCATTGGCGAACGGCCCGTCACTGCTGCTGGCGGATGAGCCGACTGGAAACTTGGACCCCGACACGAGTGAGATCGTTTTTGAAACTTTGATGACGGTCGTCCGTGACACCGGATTGGCGGCGTTAATTGCGACTCATAATCCGGCTTTGGCGGAAAGAATGGATATGACCTACCGGCTTGACTCTGGTGGGTTGAAAAAACTCTGAAGGAAACCTGATGCCTAAAATTTCACTCGCCGAAATTGAAAACGTCACCAAGACCGCTCTTGTCGCCCATGGGGCCGAGGATTGGATCGCGGGCCATGTGGCAGATGCGGTCAAAGTTGCCGAGTCTGTTGGGAATAAAATTTGCGGCCTCTACTATGTCGAAAGCTATTGCCAGCAATTGGTGAGCGGGCGTGTAAAAGGCGACGCCGTGCCCAATGTTTCACGCCCCAAACCTGGAACAGTATATGTCGATGCGAAGTTCGGCTTTGCCCAATCTGCCTTTGCACGTGGATTGGACGACGCGTTAGAGGCCGCGCGCCAAAACGGCGTTGCCTCTTTGGCGATTGGTCACGCGCATACGTGCACATCGCTTGGTTACTTTACCGAGCAGATCGCCCGCGCAGGCCTGATCGGGTTTGGCTTGACGAACGCAACGCCGATTGTTGCAGCGCCTGGCGGCAAGAACAGGATCATCGGAACCAACCCGATTGCGTTTTCCGTTCCGGATGGAGAGGGCGGCATTGCGATGCAGTTCGACCAATCGACGACGACGGTTGCGCTTGGCAAGATCACAATGGCCAAGGCGGCGGGTGAAAGCATCCCGCTGGGCTGGGCCTTGGATGTCGATGGCAACCCGACGACCGACCCGGAACAGGCCATAAAGGGCTCGCTCGTGTCGATGGGGGGATACAAGGGTTGGGGCTATGGGCTCATGGCCGAGTTTCTCGCGGCTGGTATGACGGGCTCATTGGCGTCGATGGACGTTAAGCCTCTGAAAGCCCCCGAGGGCGCGCCGCATGATTTGGGGCAATATTATCTTTTGATCGACCCTAGCGGATCATCCTCGTTTGGTGAGCGTGTGCGCCAGGTGGCCGAGGCGGTTTCAGCCGAAGACGGCGTGCGCATCCCCGGGGCTGACAAGCGGCCGGCCGATCCAATTGATGTCCCCGACGCCGTTTGGGAACTGGTTCTGGGGCTTTCCAAGCGCAAAGCCTAGGTCAAACGCGTCAGCGCAATTCCCGCAGCCATTAAGCCTAGCCCTAGAACGCGGGTCAGAGATAATTGTGAGACCGCGGCACCGAACAAACCAAAATGATCGATAAGCGAAGCCGAGATGATCTGGCCCAACAAGACAAAGAAGACCGCATTCCCAACGCCGAATTTTGGCGCGATGATGGTGATGGACAGAACATAAAACAGCACCAAAAGACCTGCGAGCAGGAGGTGTTTCGGTGCTGTCGCCACGTCCCCAATCCCAGGAAAACCTGCAAAACCGGCAATGATCCATGCCGCGATGACGGCGATTGAGAATAAGATTGCCGCAGCGGTCACCGGGCTGCCAATACGCGTACCCAGCGCCGAATTGAGTGCGGCCAGCACGGGGATGCCGATTCCCGCGAGCAGCATAATAGCTGCGTATCCAAGGGTTGAATTCAGCATGTTCACTCTCCGACGGTGCGATTTTCCATTGCTAGAGACCATTGCTATTTGCATGATTGAGATCAAGGTGACGAAATGTGTATTTGAAGATAATCTCTTGTGACAGCAAAAGGAGGTATTCACGATGAGAATTCGACCACTCAAATTTATGGTTCTTGTGGGCCTGATCGTGACGTTGTTGTCAGCGTGCACCGCCTTGCCGCTTCCGTATTTCAATGGACGGGCGTTATACGGCGAAAGTATAGGCGGCGTGGTGCCCGAGATGCCCACTGAACATCTTGTCGAAATGATCCCAGCCTAAGGCAAGTTGCGGGGCGCAATCCGTTAACAGGCATGTATCAACGAACGCGGTCGTCTGTGTCTCAGTCGGTCGTACGCCACGTCTCAGCCGCTTCGATCAGTATTGCCGACAAGGCCATTCGGAACGCCGCATCGAGCGCAAGGCTTCGCGGTTCGTTCGTGACGTAGCCGCTTTCAAATTCCAGAATCTTATTGAGCGTGATGTAGTTCAAAACATCGCCCTGCTTATTCGTCGACAAGACGGTTTGACTCGCGGTTTCATTGGCGATGATTTCCCCCGAGGCAACATGAACCAAGCGCAAGCTCACCGTGATGACGTCTTTTTGCACCCGCTGGAGGACGCCCACATTTTGCAGCCGAAACCCCGTGCCTGTGGATACAACGTCGCTGTCATGACCAACGATTGCGCCAGTCACGATGTATTCCGCGATCGTCATCGGCGTGAGTGTCGGGGGCAGGTCAAGTCTTTCATAGGGTGGGGCAGGGGCGATCGCGGCCCTCAGCGTGCTTTCGTGACGCCCCAAGTCCGCCATCGCCTGCGCGAACGGGGGCATTTGCTGTAATCTTGAAGCGCTTGCACCTTGATAATCAGACAACAGTTGGGCTTTTAGGCGCGCAATCTCCGCATCCACTTGTGCGTTTGCCTCGGACAACGCATCGGCGGCCATTTTTGCGTGTTCGCGTTGCCGCTCTTCCTCGGCTTGGGCCATCGCCATGCGCCGTTCCTGCAACAACGGGTCGAGGCTTTCGCGTTCGACAATCGTGAACCAAGTGCCGCTGCCGACCTCGCTGAGGGCTTCAACGACCAAGGCATCCGCACCTTGCGAAACCGCCTTCGAAAACTCGGCGAAGTTTTCTGACTTCAGATTTGAGCCGGTTTTGTCAGGGATCGCGTAAACGGCAATGGCTATGGGGGTCTCACGCTTTGGAAAGTCCGCAAGAGGGACATATGCCGTGGATCGTGCTGCAAGGGTGTCATCAAGCGCGATTTGGGGTCCGGATGTTTGAGGGATTGCCACAGTGCAGCCACTTATGACGAGCATGACGC
>JBELFK010000058.1:0-17078 GCA_042092935.1 Paracoccaceae bacterium
CACAGACTAAATGAAGTGGACGTTCACTCGGACTATTGTTTATGGCCGAAGTGCAGGACAAAACTGACCTGCGCAGGTGCAGCTATTGCTGACGCAGAGAACGTTGTATTTATAGCGTCACTCATTTGACAGTGCAAGACATTTCACCGAACCGGCCGTTCGAACGCGCCGATCCAGGTGAAGCTCAAACTGATCGTTCGCTGCGGCCGGTTTCAACAATCGAGACACGGGACTTTCCGGCCAATCAGATCAGGCTTTTAAGCGACTGCTTTTTGGCTTGATAAACTGTCATAGAGAACGTCTAAAGAAATCAGCTTCTTCTACTGAGTGAGTGTTTCATCGCATGTTGCACTCGATCGCCGGATTTTGGTTGCAGGTGATGTCAAAGGTTTGACACAACCTTTGGCCTATGCGTCAAGGTTCGCGGAAGCCGCCGCTATATGTTCTCTGGCACGCGCAGCATCGCCCAGATCATGAACCAGAAGCAGTGCCAGCTTGGCGAGAAGAAGTTCACGTTTTTCGGCCTTGGTGGCGTCGAGCGTCGTGGCGAGGTCTTCGTATACAATTTCCAGATCGGCGGGCTTCATGAAATCGCTTCCTTTGGCATCTCGACTGCAGCTTGAAGGGCAATAAGAACATCAGCCGCTTGCGCAGATTTCCACCGACTTGCAACATGGCCATCGGGGCGCACAAGATAGGCCGTCTCGGCCGTGGCCCCCAGGATTTGAGCAGCCTCTGAAGCGGGTGGCAGGCGGCAGACTGTCAGATCGGCCTGAGCGCACTGATCGGCAAGTGCCCCGTCAAAACAGATCAGGCTGAACCCCGGCCCGAGAAGATCATGAAGGAATCCGTCTCCGACCAAGGCATCCGGCAGGACCGCGCCGGCGACCGGCCCGGTTTCAAAAAGCGGATCATCTGCCTGCACGACAGGGCTTTGAGTATATGTGTAAGGGGTCATCTGACGGGGATTGGCAAGCTTGCCGGCAAAGGGATGGCTGAGTGCAAGGTTCAGCGCCGCATCTCGCATCAATTGCCAGCCTGCGCTAGGCGGGGTCATGAAACGGGCGGACTTCGAGGCATTGGCAAAAACGTCCAGCGTCGCGCCGCGGCGTTCGGGGGTATAGCTGTCAAGCAGGGCCTCATCAGCCTTGCCGTTCAGCACCCAACCCAGTTTCCACCCGATATTCTCCGCATCTGCCAGGCCATTGTTCAACCCGCGCACCCCGAAAATTGGCACAATATGGGCGCTGTCACCGACAAAGAACACCCGCCCGTCCCGGTAGTCGGCAAGGGCAAGCGTGTTGGCCGAGTAAATGCTCCACCACTCAAGATCCCAGTCGCCGGAATAGCCGATTTCGTCCAGAACCGACGCAACCGAGGCGCGCACGGTCTCCTCGCGGATCGCTTCTGCTTCGTCTTCGCCGTCGCGCAATTGATAGTCGATGCGCCAGATGTTGTCGGGTTGTTTATGCACAAGGATCGTCCCGCCACGGCGGCAATCTGGATCAAACAGGGCGCGTCGGATGGTCGGGTAGCCATGCGCCATCTGAACATCGGCAATCACATACCGCCCTTCGAAATTGTCTCCTTCGAGCCGCATGTCACGCAACTTGCGGATTGTGCTGCGCGCACCGTCTGCGGCCAGAACCCAGTCCGCGTTGAATTCGTAGTCGTCCTCGGGATCGCGCACATTCAGCCGGACGCCGTCATCAGTATCCGACAATCCCGTCACTTCGCTTTGCCACCGGGTCTCGATCAACTCGCTTTTGACGACAGCATCCCAGAGGAACTGTTCGATATATTGCTGCTGTAGATTGTACATCGGGCGGTATTTTTCCGACGGACTGTCAGGCATCTCGAATTCGAGGATCTGCTTGCCGCGATAGAACGATCGCCCGGTCGTCCAGCCCAGGGATTTGTCCAGGAAGGGCGCAACCGCTCCGATCCGCTCCAGAATCTGGAAACTGGACCGAGCAACACAAATGGCCCGGCTGCCATCGTTGAAGGTGTCCTTGTTGTCAAACAGCACCGAACGGATGCCTTGCTTGGCCAGAGTAAGTGCCGCGGTCATGCCAATCGGACCGGCACCGACGATGGCGACTGACGCAGAGGTGACCATTTGTGCACGCGCATCACCTTTGGGCGGCTCAAAATGTGGGTACGTAAAATAGAGCGAGTCAGTTTCGGCGCGTCCTGCAGGTCTCATGGCGGCTTTCTGTTCTGTTTCGATCGTAAACAAGACATATACCTGCGATGGTCTTATGTCTGTCCTCTTTTGCAGGGGACATCTTAGCCTAACCGCTATGCCCGGCCTTGCTCAACATATCGGAACGGGCTCTTTGTCAATCTATACCAAAGCGGGCCCGATACTGCCTTGTGTGATCCTGACATCGTTTGTATGCCCGGGCGTCTGGTTCTGATGCATTTCGACCGACCAACCCAGTCAGATACCTCCCCGCCGCTTGCCACGCTCAGCGCGCGCGAACGGGAAGTTTGTCTTGGCATTCTGTCCGGCAAAAAGGCATAGGTCATTGCAGGCGACATGGATATTACGACGCCCACGGTCATTACCTACCGCAAACGCGCCTATCAGAAACTCGGCGTTTACACCCGTGTCGGCCTTTTTGCAGTTTGTCGCCCATAGATTGATGCTTCAGGCCTGTTTAAACCATGGTCACTTGGAAAGCGCACGCGCAACGCCGCGAAACTCTGCCACGAGCCCGCCCGCCTCTGTGGACAGGCTCACGTCATAGATCGAAGTGCGGCCGACGGTTGTTCGCAAAGACACGGAGGCGACAACAACCTCTCCGAGATGCGCCGGGCGCAGATAGGTGATGGAACAATGTTGCGACACGGCTTCTCGGCCAGCGCAATTCGCCGAGATCCCGAAAGCGGCGTCAGCCAATGTAAAAAGGGCCCCGCCCTGACAGGTTCCATGTTTCTGCACCATGCGTTCTGTCACCATCATCTCCAGCTCTACACAGCCTTCGACCTGTCGGATGATGCTAGCGCCTAGGAGCTGCATCATCTGATCCTGATCGAAAAGGTCTTTGGCAAGTGTCATGTGGTGATTCTTTTCATGTCGTCGTGGTGTAAGCTCATGAGCAAGCCTTTTGTCGCGCAAAACCGGTCATTTGTCCTCCGCCTTTTCAATCACAGGGGCGAGCCATCCTAAAGGTGGATGTTCACTCCAACCCGGCGATTTGCATCAAGGTGTTTGGCATGGTTTGGCTCTCAACCCCCTGAACTAGAAGGTAACAAACCTGCCGGTCGCAGCCGCCGCTTGAACAATACCCAATCGAAGTTCTGCTCAGGCCGGATTTCTGGGCTTGCCAGGACTGAGTGTCTTGAACCGCGCCAAAGACGATGGCGTCGACCCAAAGGAAAACGTCTAGCGCATCCCCATGACATCTGCTGCGCGTTGTGCGGGCAGAAATTTCACATCATAGGCGGGCGCAGTCGCGACCACTTCATCCGGGCGCGACATGTTGTGGAGCTTGCGGAACAAGTCGACCAGCTTGCCGGTTGGCGTGACCCAGAACAGGCAGGTCACATCATGACCGGTGTTGTTAAAAATTCCATGCGGAATGCCGCGTGGCATGCACACCAGATCGCCTTCGCTTGCGTGGATATGCTTGCCGTTCAAAACCAGATCCAGTTCACCGGATTGCAGCAGGATGTATTCGTCCTGCGTGGTGTGAATATGCGGGGGAACAAACGATTCAGCGGGCAAAAGCGCGGCCCAACTGAAACACTCTTCGGTGATCGATTTCGGCGAGTATACCTGCCCGAGAATGTTCCAATGCACATCGTCGATGCCTTCGCCACGGCGCATTATTCCGGCTGATAGGCTCATGTTTTGTCCTCCGATACATCGCGGCGCAATAACTTGTTCAGGGTCGGGGCGACCAGGGGGTTTGCATTGGCCAGCCGCGGGCCCCATTCATTGCGGATCGCCTCTTCCAACTCGGCTTCATCCCAATATCCGATCAGGATACCGGCCTCGCCAATGCGATCCTGAATGTTGGTGCCTTCGATTGCCCCATCCGCCACGGTGGCGCGCTGGCGCGGCTTTCTGGCCCATTCAAACAACGCCTCGTGCAGGCGCGCCCGCACTTCGGCCAATGCGGGATCGGCCCCAAGATCGTTCAGTTCGTTAGGGTCGTCGTCAAGATCGTAGAGCATCGGGCGGAAGCGTTCGGCGTGAATGTATTTGTAGCGACCGTCGAATATCATCCGCAGCCAGCAATCGCGCGCCGGCATGTCCAGAGCGATGCGCGGTTCAACAAAGGAATAATCGTATTCCGAAATCACATAGCGGCGTGGATCGGACGTGCGCGTGCCGGTCAGAGTGTCGATCAGGGAATGGCCATCCATGACGTGGGGAACGGGCGCGCCGCCATACATTTCCAGAAAGCTCGGCGCGAGGTCGATGGATTCGATCAGATCCGTGTTCACCTTGCCGCGGGTCGGGTCGGCCTCGGGCGAGGGATCGTAAATGATCAGCGGCACGCGCAGGGATTCGTCGTGAAACAGCTCTTTCTCGCCCAGCCAGTGATCGCCGAGGTAATCGCCATGATCCGAGGTGAACACGATCATGGTCTGATCGGCGATGCCACGGTCTTCGAGATGCTGAAACAGCCGCCCCATCTGATCGTCGATCTGCTTGATCAGGCCCATATAGGCCGGGATCACCTTGGCCCGCACGTCGTCGCGGCTGAAATTCCGGCTCACGCGGCGGTTCATGAATTGTGCAAATACCGGGTGCGCATTTTCGCGCTCGGCATCGCTGCGATTGGCGGGCGGCACATTGTCGGGCCCGAACATGCTGGCATAGGGTTCCGGCACGATATAGGGCCAATGCGGCTTGATATAGCTGACATGGGCGACCCAGGGCTGATCGGGATCGGTGTCCAGGGCATCGTCGATGAAATCCATCGCGCGCCCGGTGATATAGGGCGTTTCCGACAACGGATCGGGAACCCGCGCCGGGCGATCCGCATTTTTGAGGAACCAGCCCGACAGCAGATCACCGTCCTCGTCCTCGCCGGCATTGGCGTATTCTTCCCAGGGGTTTTCTGCCTCAAGCCCCTTTTCGCGCAGCACATCGTTGTAGCGCGGATTGGGCTCGTGTCCGGAATAGGGGTGAATGCCATCGTCCCGCTCGAACGGATCGAACCCGCATTCCGCGATGCGCACGCCGATCCGGCTCTTGGGATCGATGCCGAGCCGCGCCATGCCCGGCGCGTCGGCCTTCATGTGGGTCTTGCCGATCAGGACAGAGCGGACCCCCAGGGGGCGCAGATGATCACCGATCGTCATCTCTCCGGCCTTGATCGGCACGAAATTCCAGCTGGCGCCATGGGCATGCACGTAGCGCCCAGTATAGGTCGACATGCGCGATGCGCCGCACACGGGCGACTGGACATAGGCCCGGTCATAGCGAACGCCGCGCCCGGCCAGCGCATCGATATGCGGCGTATGCAGGGTCTTGTGGCCATAACAGCTCAGGTAATCCCACCGCAGCTGGTCGCACATGATGAACAGAACGTTCTTGGCAGGCATCATTCCTCCTTTTCACATCACAACCGGCCAGGGTGCGCATGCGCACTGGCCGAAAGGGCTATCGCAACAGCGTCACAAGGCCCACGGCAATTACCGGGAAGGCAATGATCAAAACCAGGGCCACCACATCGGCAATCACGAACGCCGTCACGCCCTTGAAGATATCGCCAAGCTTGATGTCCGGCATGACCGCCCGCACGGTGAAGGCGTTCATCCCGATCGGCGGCGTGATCAGGCCCATTTCCACGACAACGACCATGACGATACCAAACCAGATCATGTCGACGCCCATCAATTGCAGGGTCGGCAGGAACACCGGCACAATCAGCAAGAGCAACCCGACAGCCTCGAAGATCATGCCCAGAACAATGCAGATCAGGCAGACGAACAGAACCACGCCAAGCGGCCCCATGTTCATCGCCTCCACCATGTCCAGAAGATCATAAGGCAGGCCGGACAGGTTGACGAAGTTGGCAAAAACCAGCGCGCCAAAGATAACGGCAAACAGGATGGCAGAGGTTTTCACGCTGTCGATCAGAATATCCAGCAGCACCGGAAGGCTGCGGACATGGCCCTTGACGAAGGCGAAGAGCGCGGCACCGAAAGCACCGATGCCCGACGCCTCCGTCGGGGTGAACGCCCCGATATAGATGCCGCCCAGCACCAGTATGAACAGCGCCAGAACCGGCCAGACCCGACCATAGGCCGCAAACCGCTCCGCCCGTTCAAGCTTTTTTCCTGGTTGGCCAAGCGAGGGCTTGCGCCAGACCGAAACGCGCACGGCGGCAAGGAAAAGCAGGACCAGAAGCAGGCCGGGGATCGTGCCGGCGATGAACAGCTTGCCGATATCTTCTTCGGCCACCAGCCCGTAGATGATCAGCGGCACGGAGGGCGGGATCATGATCCCCAGAGTGCCGCCCGCGGCGACCACCCCGGCGCTGAGTGAATCCGCATAGCCATATTTGCGCATATGCGGCATGGCGACCTTGGTCATCGTTGCGGCGGTGGCCAGGGAGGAGCCAGAGACGGCGGAAAAACCCGCGCAGGCCAGAACGGTCGCCTGGGCAAGGCCGCCTTTCCGGTAGCCGATAAAGGCATAGGCGGCGCGAAACAGATCCTCGGATATGTTGGACCGGTGGATGAAACTGCCCATCAGGATGAACAGGGGAATGACCGAGAGGCCATAGTTGGCGCCGGTTTCCATGACCTGCTGGCCCAACATGGTCATGGCCCCTTCCCAGTTCCAGTCACGGGTATAGGCAAAACCGATGAACCCGACGAAAAGCGTCGAGAAAGAAAGCGGAAAGCCGATGAAACTCAAGAAGAGCAGACAGGCAAAACCGAAGAGGGCGAGTTCCATGGCTCAAAGCTCCAGGTGTTCGGATTTCTCGGGATCGGCCTCAAAGTGTTGCAGCCGCCCAAGCCGCCCGGGCCAGCCTCTGGTCAGCAGAAGCGCAAACACGAACAAAGCGACACCGACAACGGAAAACAGCGCCGCGGCGCCCGGCATCAGCCACTGGGGTCCATCCAGAACCGCCGTGCGCTTCCCGCTTCCAAAGCTGTCCAGCGCATGGTGGATCAATTCCCAGGTTACAAAGGCATACACAAAGAGCGAGAACAGGTGCACGCACCAACGTTGCAGGTTGGGCACCTTTCGTTTGATCCACGGTTCAAAAATCTCAACCTTGATATGTTGATCACCCGCTGTGACAAACGCAATTCCGGCGAAGATGACACAGACCATCAGGTATTCGATGATCTCTGCAGTGCCAAATATCGACTTGTTGAAACCGTAGCGCCCGATGACATCGACGAACGTCAACACCATCATAATGAACAGGGCGATCCCGGCCAGCACGGCCATGATCCACTCAAGACTTCGGAAGACGCGTTCCATCGGGCGCTACCTTTTTCAGGTTAATTGGACAGGGCAGCTTCGCCTTCGGCGATGCGCGCAAGGTAGAAATCAATGATCTCTTGCCCATCGACACCCATCTCGTCAGCTTTGGCAATCCAGGCGTCGATCATCGGCTGGCCGAGCGCGCGCAGTTCATTCTCCAGTTCCTTAGAGCCTGGGTGCACGGCCACACCCGCCTCCATCATGTTCGCGCGTGCTTGCGTATTGACCTTGTCCTGAAACGCACCAGCCCATTTTGCGTAATCGGCACCCATGACGGTCATGATTGCGACCTGATCTTCTGCCGAAATTTTGTCCCACTTTGCATTCGAGACAACAAATGAGAATGTCGGCTGGAACAGTTTGCGCTCCAATTCAGTGGCCGATTTTGTGTAGTCACCCAGTTTGAACGCCTGAACTGAGCCCCAGGGGACGCCAGCATAGCCATCGACAACGCCTTTCGAGATAATCTCAAGCATCTGAACCGCTGGCCCCGCGACCACGGAAGAGCCGGTTCCCTTCAATGTGTTCGCAACAACGCCGGGCAGGCCCCACATTTTGCGACTTCCAATGTCGGTTGCCGTCATGATTGGCTCATCTGTCAGCGAATAGAGTTCATTACCGCTTGAGGCGTAGACCGAAATCAACTTGGCCTCACCATACTCGTTCTTGTCAGCAAAAAACTTCTGGTAGGTTTCCCAAAGGGCCGGACCGGCGACTTCGGAATGGGTCGAGCCGACGAAGGGCAAAAGGCTGAATTGGATGCCCGGAACCTGGTTGGCGATAAAGGCGTTGAATTGCAAAGCACCGTCCATAACGCCGCCGACAACGCCGTCATACTGATCAGGCGGGGCCGACAGGGATTTCGGCGGGGTGTTGACTTTGACACGCCCTTCCGTCGCGGTTTCAATCCGGTTCTTCAGCTCTGGCATGAACTCAGTGCACACATAGTGCTTGGGTGGAAAGAAGCAGTTGAAAATGAGCCGCTCGGCAGCCTGTGCCGGCGTCGAAATGGCTGTTGAAAGCGCCAGCGCCAGTGCGCCTGCTGTGACTTTGAAGTTCATGAACGAAACCTCCCTTTCGTTTTGTTCGATACTTTGTTTTTTTCGCCGCAAGATCAATTCAACCGTCTTTGCCGCGCATTGGCGGCTCGAACCGGATGGTCGTAAAATTCTACCGCAGCCCTGGTTTATCTGGGGCATCCTATCGCATGATTGTGATAATTTGTTTCGCCCATTTTTTGATCGCGATTGTTTTTTCATATACCTGATCGTGCCGACAACTTCCTCCTCGTCATCAATTTCAATCGGTTGGGTCCGGGCGTGGTTTGCCGCGATAAAACTGGGTGAACGGCAGGGGAAGTTCGCTTTCATCATAGATCCCCAAAGTGATGCCGCGTGTTCGTGAGCGTTCGCGTTCAGCGATGATTTGTGCATCACTTCTTGTGGTGCGCTGCGACAAACGCCGCCCCCAGACCGCAAGCCGCTCATACATCAGCGTGATGATGCTCTGATGTTCGGGACTTTTCCACAGATCTTCATATTCAAAAGGGTCGCTTTGCATATCAAACAGCTGGCAGCGCATCCCTTCGGCATGGACGAATTTCCATCGTTCGTCTGCGATCATGAAAAGCCTTGCGGACGACGGATTTTCGGCCAGTTTCGCCACAGCAGGGTTGGTCCCATAGTCGTATTCGCTGACAACATAGTCGCGCCATTCCGGTGTTTGTCCGTGCAACCAGGGCATCAGGGAGCGCCCTTCAAGGATATGCGGCTTTGCCTCGCCACCCGCAACCTCAAGGAACGTCGGGGCAAGATCGATGCCTTCGACCAATGCCTCACACACGGTGCCCCGTGTCGCATCCGCCTGCGCGCCGGGGTCGCGGATGATCAGCGGGATTTTCACGGAAGGCTCATGAAACAAGTCTTTTTCGCCCATCCAGTGATCGCCCAGATAGTCGCCATGATCCGAGGTCAGCACGATCATTGTGTCGTCCCACCGCCCAGTTTCCTTGAGCCAGGCAAAAAGCCGCCCCATCTGATCATCACACTGCTTGACCAGACCCATGTAGGCGGGGATCACGGCCTCGCGCACCTCGTCGCGGGAAAATGCCTTACCAATGCGCCCGTCCATGAAGGCCTTGTAAACAGGATGCGCCTCGTCCCTTTCACGGTTATGGCGCGCCACCGGGATCACGTGTTCCGGTCGATACATGTCGTTGTAAGGCGCCGGGGCGATATAGGGCCAATGAGGTTTGATGTAGCTCAGGTGCAGGCACCACGGATTGTTGCCCGACTGCTCCATGAACTCGATGGCGCGACTAGTCATATAGGGTGTTTCGGAATCGTCGTTCTCGACAACTGCCGCCTTGCGCGCGTTTTTCAGAAACCAGCCCGAGGCCATTTCTTCTGGATCTGCATCGTCGCGCCCGGAATTGGCAAAGTCATGCCAGGGGTTGGCAGAACGGTAGCCTTTTTCTCTCAGATACGCATTGTATCGCTCGGTCCCGTTTTCGTCATAAAGGCCATCCGGCCCCTCGGGCCGCATCCCGTCATCGCGCTCCCAGACGTCAAAGCCACATTGCTCCACCCGCATCCCGATCTCGCTTTCGCGGTCAATACCAAGAAGGGCCATACCTTCGTAGTCCGCTTTCATGTGGGTTTTGCCCACCAGCCAACAGTCCATGCCGGTGCTGCGCAGATGGTCACCCATGGTCCGTTCACCAACTTTCAGGGGCACTCGGTTCCAGGTCGCGCCATGCGAATGCACATAGCGGCCGGTATAAAACGACATGCGCGAAGCGCCGCACACCGGTGACTGGACATAGGCACGGGAGAACCGCACGCCTTCGGCTGCAAGCGCATCTATATGAGGCGTGTGCAAATGCGGATGCCCGGCGCAGCTCAGGTAATCCCAACGTAGCTGGTCGAACATGATGAACAGTATGTTCTTGGCTTTAATCACAGATCGAGCACTAGTTTCTTTGTTTTCGAGCGCGAACAGCAGACGGTGATCCGCGCGTTCGAAGCTTTCTCCAGATCGGTCTGCACCAGATCCCGGTGGTCTGGCATTCCCTCAACGACACGCGTCAGGCAGGTGCCGCAAACTCCGGATTGGCAAGAGACCTGAACGGAGATGCCGTTTTCTTCCAGTTTTTGCGCGATCGTTTCGCCCGGCTGAACTTCAAAGATTTTGCCGGATTTTTGCGCTACCACAGTGAACGGCGCGCCATCGGTGTTCACCTCGGCACCGAACCGTTCAAGATGCACGCAGGCGCTGTTCCAGGCGTTTTTTTCGGCCGCCTGCACGATGAAATCCATGAAACCGTTGGGCCCGCAGACGTATAAGTGCCGATCCGCGGCGGGGTTTTCCAACACCGCGTTCACATCCAGCATCTGCGCCTTGGGGCCGCTATCAATATGCAACTGGACCTTGTCGCCAAAGCGTTTCAACTCGTCCTTGAAGGCCAGCCTGTCGGCGGTGCGCCCGCAATAGTGCAGTTCCCAGGACGCGCCTTGAGCTTCAAGCGCATAGGCCATGTTGAGCATGGGCGTGATGCCGATGCCGCCCGCAAAAAGCACGCTGTGCGCCACACCGGTTTGCATGGGGAAGTTATTGCGCGGCTTACCAACGCGAATGTCCTGACCTTGTTTGAACTGGGTGTGGATTGCCGCAGACCCCCCACGCGACTTCGGATCAAGCAGGATGCCAAGGCGATATTTCGACACATCCGCAGGATCGCCGGTCAACGAATACTGACGGATCATACCTGACCTGATGTAGACGTCGACATGCGCGCCCGCCTCATAGGCCGGAAGCGGCGTGCCGTTAGCACTTTCAAGCGAAAGCCCTATGATATCGGTCGCAACGTTCTCTCTGCTGGCGACTTTTACGTTGAGCCAAGGGTCTTCGATCTCTGCACGCGTGGCTTCTGTCAGCACATCATCGGCCAAATGGACGCGAACCGGCAGCGTGGCGTAGCCTCTGACCGAATTGTTCAAAGCAACCGTTGGTTCATCAAGCAGTTCAAACCGCTCAACCCGCCTGCGCAGGGCGCGGACCAGGATTTGCATTTCCAAGCGGGCCAAATGCATCCCCATGCACATATGAACGCCCTGTCCAAAGCCCATGTGGTCGTGAACATCGCGGGCCACATCAAAACGCGCCGGGTCCTCGTATTTCGCAGGATCGCGGTTGGCCGAGGCAAACATCACCAGAACGCGGCTACCTTCGGGCAGCGGCTGACCCGCAAGTTTGGTGTCTTGCGAGACATAGCGCGTCCAGCCTCGCACAGGGGCACCAACGCGGACCGCTTCTTCGATAGCATTCGGAATCAGCTCCGGGTTTTCACGGATTTTCTTCCATTGATCCGGGTTATTTGCGAACAGTTCGATCAACTGGCCCGACACAGAAATTGTCGTATCAAGGGATGGGTTGATATAGTCCCGCATCAACTGGGCGCAGGTGTCAAACGAGATGCCACGTTCCGGACCGACTTCGAAAATGCGTTTGGCCCATCCCCCGTCTTTAAGCTTTTCAGGGCGCCCATATTCGACCAGGAAATCGCGCAGGTCCTTGAGGTCGTCAAAGGCCGCTGTTGTGCGGTCGTTCTCTGTTCCAAACAGATTGAACGTCGCACTGGCCCATTTGAGCATCTGCTTGCTATCGACGGCGGGCGGCAGGCCGACCAGTTCGGCGACAATTGTGACCGGCAGAAACCGGGCGAAATCGGTTACGGCATCAAATTCGCCGCGCTGGCACAGCGTATCAACAAGGCCTTCGGCCGCGTCCTGAATCTGTGCCTCAACCGCCTTCAACGCCCCGGGATACAGCGGCTCGGCTGTGATGGACCGGGTGCGGTCATGCGCCGGTGGGTCTGAATTCAAGGTCGAGCCGACAAGGATGTCGTTGACTTTCTGCAGGGGCGACACGCCCCGGGCGCTGGAGTAGAGTAGCGGCTGGCGCAGGACTTCGCTGACTTCACGATAGTTTGGCAGCGCGTAGAGATCGTGCTTTTCAAGATAAACCACCGGGCCAAGCGCCCTGAGGTCTTCGTACATGGGGTAAGGATTTCGGATCGCTTCATCGGAATAGAAATCAACGCTGGAAACCGGAATGCCGGACGGGATTGGCGCGCGCGCATTCATGTTGAAACCTCCTTGGGTAAACATAAGCTTTTCAGATCAAGTAGGTCAGATTGGTTAAACGCGCCCATACCGCCATCAATTGCGATATCCTCGCCTTTCAGCCAATTGCTGGCAGGCGACAAGACAAAAGCTGCGATCTCGGCGATTTCCTCGGCGGTTCCCGTGCGCCCTGCACGCGCGACGTTCTTGGCCATCTTGTCACCGAAGGCGCGTTGAAAATCACCAATGATGCCTGTCAATACGCCACCCGGGCTCAGCGAATTCACCCGGATATCACGCGCGACCATCGTCTCGGTTTCGGCAATTGTCCAAAGGATGATCGCCTCCTTCGACAGGTTATAGCACTGGGTCGCAGTGATCGCTTCTGTGCGAACAAAATCTTCGAGTTGGTCGCGCCGTGTGAGCTGTGCCAGTCGCTTGACCTGATCAATCCCATCGCGCCAGCCGTGCCCTGCGCGGCTGGCCATATTTAGGATCGACGCAGCGGGCAACAAATGGTCCCTTAGGCGTTGGGTAAAGGCACGGGTGCCAAGGAAGTTCACCTGCAAGATGGTGACCTCAAGCCCGTCGCGCGGCGGCAGACCCGCATTGTTGCACAGCCCATTCAACGGTTCATCTAACTGGCGAGTGGCAGCCGCGATGCTCTCCATGTCGTCCAGATCAAGAGGGATGAACCTGTCAACGTTGACGTGGGTCTCATGCAGATCAAACCCGATGACCCGGTGGCCTTGGGTTTTCAGAACACGGGCCAGTTCAGCACCGATACCACTTGCCACTCCGGTTACGGCATAGGTGAGTTTAGACATTCGCAGATCCTCTCTCAATTCGTATTGAAGAGTGATGCCCGGCGCCAATTAATAAAAGGCTTGAAATATCGTCATCTATAAGATTTGATTATCACGATGAGGGTTCAGCACATTCAAATCCTGGTCGCGATCGCGGAACAAGGAAGCCTTCGAGGGGCTGCCAAAACGCTGGGCAAGTCCCAGCCGGCGCTCACGCAAGCGTTGCGTCAGGCCGAGGATGATCTAGGCGTTGCTGTCTTTACCCGCACCTCGCGTGGTGTTGAATTGACCAAGATTGGAGAGCGGATTTTGCGCCGCGCGCGCACGATCACGTCAGAAGTGTCGCGGCTCGAAGAAGAAGTTGCGCAGTTGCGGGGCGAACAGGTCGGTGCAGTGACTGTTGGCTTGTCGCCGCTCGCCGCCGTGCGTGTGATGCCAAGAGCATTGACCTTGTTTCGCAAAACCCACGCGAATATCGACGTGCGGTTGACAGGCGGGTTGTTCCCCGAAGCCTTGAAGCCTCTGCGCGAAGGGCGCGTTGATATCCTTGTCGGGCCGGCACCACCGACAGGCTTGGCGCGTGAAATCACGGTTGAGCCACTGCTTGAACTTCCGATAGATGTCGTAACCTCCGCCACCTCCAAGCATTTGGCAGCCAAATCGCTTGGCGAGTTGACAGATGCCGACTGGATCATGATTGGTGGCCCCGGCGGCCCTGGCGATATCTTTCGCAAACCCTTTATTGAAAATGGCCACACGCCCCCAAGGCCGATTGCAACGTCGGAATCGTATCTTGGGGCGCTGTCTCTGGTCGAAAATCTGGGCGCGGTTTGCACCTTTCCCCGACACTTGCTGGAAGAGCTCGGACAGGCCCGGAAGATTGCTTCCATACCGGTGCGCGAGACGATTGAACCTTTGCAACTGGCGCTGATGACCCGCGCTGGCCATCCGCTGACACCTGCGGCTGATGCGCTGGCCATGTGCATTCGCCGGAGGGTCAGCTCAATGTAGTCGATAGTTTTTTCTTTTCGCGATAGCAAAAACAGGACTGATTATTATCGCGCTGCCGTTCTACGCTGGTCGCAATTTCATTCCTGAAAGGGCGGGACCATGGGCGCAGCAACTGAAACCAGACTCTTCATCGACGGTGAGCCATGTTCTGCCTCTGATGGCGGAAACTACGAGATTTTCAATCCGGCCCGCCCGTCCGAACTGGTTGGGCGTGCAGCGGCGGGAACACCTGATGACGTTGAACGCGCCATGCAAGCCGCGCATGCCGCCTTTCCGGCCTGGGCGGCGTTTAGTTACAGCGAACGCGCCGATATGTTACGCAAAGTCGCCGCAGCCATTACGCAAAACATGGAAGAGGTCGAGGCCCGGGCCAAAGTTTTCACGCGCGAGCACGGCAAGATCCTGTTCGAAACCCGCCTCGAAATCAGCCGCCTTGGCGAACGGTTCTTGCAGTGCGCCAACTATGGCGAGCGTCTGGCGCAGGATGAACTCATCAAGGCTGCGCCAAATGACACAATCATCACCCGCCAGCCGCGCGGGGTTGCCGCCTTGGTTGTGCCTTGGAACTGGCCTCTGGCCATTCTGGGCGCAAAGCTTCCACAAGCGTTGATGGCAGGCAATACGGTTGTCGTGAAACCATCGGCCAATTCAGCATTGGCTCCCGCGCTGACCTTGCAGAGAGTCGCAGAAATGCTGCCCCCGGGTGTCGTGAATATCGTCACCGGATCAGCCAGCCAGATCGGCGATGCAATTATTGGCCATCGACATGTCCGGTATGTAAACTTCACCGGCTCCGTCGACGTTGGCCGCCATGTCATGAAAGTAGCGGCCGAGAACATCACACCGGTAACTCTTGAACTCGGCGGCAACGATGCTGGTATCGTTTGCCACGATGCCGACCTGTCGGGCGACGCGTTTCAGCGGCTTTATCGTGCGGCGTTTATGTCGACCGGTCAGATTTGTTATGCCCTGAAGCGGCTTTATGTGCACAGATCCCGCTTTAATGAAGTTGCGGAAGGCCTTCGCGCTGCGCTTAATGCGCAAGTCATAGGTGACGGATTGCTGCCGGAAACCACCATGGGCCCGATGAACAACACCAAACAACTGAAAGTGGTCACCGACATGATCGCCGAGGCGCGCGCCAAGGGACAAGATGTGCATGAGCTTGGCCAAATTTCGGATCAGGAGTTGTTTGAGACCGGATATTTCCAACGCCCCACATTGGTCTTCAATGCTGATCCGTCTCTGTCGGTGGTCAAGCACGAGCAATTTGGCCCGATTTTGCCAATCCTGCCGTTCGAGACGGAAGATGAGGCGATTGCCATGGCCAATGACGATCAATTCGGCCTCGCCTCATCCATCTGGTCCGAAGATACAGATCGCGCGGTCGCTCTCGCCCGTCGCATCGAAGCAGGTTACAGCTTTATCAATGCGCATGGGCCTTCGGCGATGGATAACAATGGCCCGTTCGGCGGTTTCAAGAAATCTGGCATCGGGCGGAATTTTGGCTATGAGGGCGTTCTTCAGTTTCAAGGCTATCACTCAATTGCTGGATCGCCCGGAAGCCTCCTCTAGTTCAGAAGCCCAGAACCAAGGGACCGGAAGTGCCAGCCCGACCAATCAGAGAGGTGGTATGGAAAGTCCCGCAGGAGAGTGTCCGATCTTCGGTCTAACTGCGCTTTGATCCATGCTTCTTGAGAGGAGCAAGGACGATGACGATTTCCAAGGAATTACTGGACGAACGGCTGAAGGGCTGCGAGCGGCCTGAAGATCTGCTTGGCGACGCCGGGTTGATGAAAGAGCTGCAGATCAAGCTGATGGAACGCATGTTAGGCGCGGAGCTGACGGCCCATCTGGGCCAGGAGGACGGCAAGGACGCGCCACCGAGTCAGCCCAACCGGCGCAACGGCACGTCAGCCAAGCGCCTGAAGGGCCGGGACGGCGAGTTGCCTTTCCCGGTGCCGCGGTCCAGACTGCATCGTGCATCTGGACGCCATTCTCTGAACTTCTACGCATGGAAAGACCGCCAGGTTGTAGCCGCCGATCTACGCCTGATTTACGGGGCCGCCACAGCCGATCTGGCGGCTGCGGAACTGGATGCCTTCGAGGAAAAATGGGCCGGAAAATATGCCAGAATCGCTCCGGCATGGCGGCGAGCGTGGCAGGAGGTGATCCCGTTCTTCGCCTTCGATCCGGCGATCCGCAAGATCATCTACACGACCAATGCTATCGAGAGCCTGAACCGTGTGATCCGCAAATCCATCAAGACCCGCGGCTCATTCTCAACCGAAAAAGCCGCGACAAAGCTGATCTACCTGGCCATCCGCAACTTCGCGAGAGGAGGCCGCAATGTCCGAGAATGGTTTGCCGCCCGCAATCATTTCGCTATCATGTTCGAGGATCGCTTCAGCGCGTGACAATATCTGAAACCCGCATGGGTCGGCCAGATACACAAAATTCATGACACTCCCTCCCGCAGTGTGTGAATTCAGGACTTCAGAATCGCTGCCTAATGCCCGAATGACCGCATCCACCTCTGCGATGCGGCGACGATTTTGCGGCGGCGCAGCAGGTTCTCGTGCTGCATGCGCACGCAGCAAGATTTTGGCACTTCTGCTGTGGGCTCTTTCTCGCCGTTCGCTGCGTCTTGGACCAACGACCGCTTTGCAAAAG
>JBELFK010000059.1:0-11880 GCA_042092935.1 Paracoccaceae bacterium
CCCGAGGTTTCCCTCGGGCGTCGATGATCCGTAAAGAATCGAATTCTTAGCGGCGGATGCCGAGACGTTTGATGAGGTCCTGGTAACGGGCCACATCTTTTGCCTTGGTGTAGTCCAACAGCTTACGACGCTGAGCAACCAGCTTCAAAAGACCACGACGAGAGTGGTTGTCTTTCTTGTGGGTTTTGAAATGCTCGGTCAAAGTGGTGATACGCGAGGTGAGGATGGCAACCTGAACTTCAGGTGAACCAGTGTCACCTTCTTTGGTCGCGAATTCTTTCATCAAGCGTGCTTTTTCTTCAGCAGTAATCGACATCGGGGTCTCCTTTAATGTCAAAGGGTTATGGCATAAGCCGGGATGTCGTCCAGCAAAGCCCGTGGAGGTGTCTGCAACAGCAGATGCGCGCGTATAGGGGATTCTTTGTGCGTTGAAAACCCCCGTTCTCAGACGGCGGCCTGCATAACCGTGATATGTTCTAAGGTTAACGGTCCTGTTGCGGCAACTTCCGCCAACAACGCGTCGTCGCAGGACACCTGATAGAGGCCTGTGTCCGCCAACACCACCGAGATTTGCGGGTGCTCGCCTTCGACAGCGATTTCGATCCTGTCTTCTTCGACGTTGAAGTCGGTTATCATCGCTGGTTCACCCGACGCGATCCATTGGCCCAGCACCGTCGCGTCGCTGCCAGACCCGCCTGAAACAACGTCGCCCGCTCCGGCAATCAGGGTATCATCACCCAAACCGCCGTTCAGAAAATCCATCGCCCCGTCCTGCCCGTTCAAAACATCGTCGCCCGCACCACCATTGAGCACATCAAGCCCCGCACCGCCGTCAAGGACGTCGTCCCCCAAGCCGCCCAGCAATTCGTCGTCGCCGCCCTGACCAAACAGATCATCGTTGCCGTCAGACCCGTTCAACCAATCGTCCCCAACGCCGCCAAAAAGCGTGTCGTCGCCATTGTGCCCGAAAAGCGCATCATTGCCCGCGCCGCCAAGCATAACATCCTCGTCTTCGCCGCCGTGAAGCGTATCCGCGCCAGTCTCGCCGCTCAGCACGTCGTCGCCCTGCTGGCCAAAAACCATATCGTCGCCGTCCCCGGCCAGGATCAGATCAGCGCCGCTCAGGCCGCCAATCTGATCGTCACTGTCTGTGCCAGACAAGGTGTCGTCCTCATCCGTGCCGCTAAAGATTGCCTCGTCGTCGTCAAACTCACCCAATCCGGCAAGGGCCATTCCACCGACCATCACAAGACCAATGAGACTCGCTATTAACAGCATCACTCATACCCACTCATTTCCCACGGGTAGCATTCTCAATTATCCATCCAAATTCAATGAAAACAACAGCTTGTGGTTAACAACGTCCGACGAAAATGCCGCCAGTTTTATCCAAACCAAAGCGCGGGTTGCTGCGCATAAGCGATATAAAGCGGGTGTTTGGGGTGGCCGTCCTTGGACAGCCCGAGATGATAGACCGGTGCGCTTTTCCCCCGCAGAAGCGCCTCAACCGAGGCTCCTCGGTCAAGATGCGCGCCATGGGTGCCCCAAGCAGCAATAATCGTATCAGCCCAGTCGCAAGCCTCTGAAATCGCAAGATCATTCCGGGGCCCCACCGGATCCTGCGCCGCCCGCATTTTGCGTGGGTCTGTGTCGCGCCACGCAAAGATGTTGGTCACACAAAACGCCCCGAACCCCAACGCCCGCGCCCGCCGTTCGCACCGCTCAACGGTCGGATCATTCTGCACCTCGGTAGCCGTTGACGGGTTGAGCATAATGAACGCAACCCGCTTGCCTTTCGCATCCCAGACGCGCGTCAGAGAATAGCGATAATTTTCACAATCCGAATAGACGGCCGTGGATTGGGCATCGCCCTTGAGATGGCTGCGGGTCAACATAGCACTTGATCGCCCGAAGCGGCGAGGGGTGCAAGGCATTTGGTAACACTCGTTTAGCGACGCCCGCCAAGGGTCTGAGACGGCGAAATAAGCGCCAAGATGCAGTGCACGTCGATGACGTCGCCTTGTTTGGCCGCTTCGGGCGACTCTGGATCAACGCCCTGCCGGACCATCCTTGATGCTAAATCACAAACACCTTGCTTGGGTGCAATTCCCCGCCCTTAAAGCGCCCGATGGCCACGGCTTGCCCGTCCAGACTGGCCCAGCATTCGTCTCCGTATTCAACCGTATCTTTCGCAAAAGCGATGCCGGGATTGCCGTTGCGGATGCGGGTCGCCCCGTCTTGGTTGGTCGTCACCTCAGGCAAATCATCGAGGCCGATTTCCAGTGGGTGCAGATACCCATCAAGCTCGGTGGTCTTGGCTTTGGCATCGACCTCGTCGAGCGAGATACCGTCGGTTGCGTCAAACGGTCCCGACCAGACGCGTCGCAGCCATTCGACATGGCCATGACAGCCCAAGGCCGCGCCCAGATCGCGGGCGATTGCGCGGACATAGCCGCCTTTGCCGCAAACCATTTCCAGCAAAACGTGATCCGCATCGGGGCGGTCGTTCATGACCAGCGAGTCCACGTAAAGCGGACGCGCTGCAATCTCGATCTCCTCGCCATCGCGCGCCAGCTTATAGGCCCGTTGGCCATCAATCTTCACAGCCGAGAACTTGGGCGGCACTTGCTGGATGTCGCCGACGAACTGACCTAGCGCCGTCTTGATAGCGTCATCCGTCGGGCGACTGTCACTCTGCGCGATCACCTCGCCGTCGGCATCATCGGTGTTGGTCGCTTGCCCCAACCGCACAAGGAAAGTGTAGCATTTCAACGCATCGGTGATGTAGGGCACCGTCTTGGTCGCCTCACCCAGCGCAACCGCCAGAACGCCCGTCGCTTCGGGGTCAAGCGTGCCCGCATGGCCTGCTTTCTTGGCCTCCATCGCCCAGCGCACCTTGTTGACCACCGCCGTCGAGGTGATGCCCGCAGGTTTGTCGATGATGAGCCACCCCGAGATGTCGCGGCCTTTGCGCTTTCGTCCCATGATCTCTCCGATACGCGAATGAGCGCGCGGGGTAACCCAAGGGCGTCACCGGGTCAATCGTCGCCATGTCGCAAAGGGGACAGATCAGGCGGGGGGCATCTGAAAGGGCTAGGCCAACAGGAGCCACAAATGACCCAAGCGCTGAAACCAATGGATATGCTCATGGGCGTTGCCGTGGCCGTGACATGGGGCATGGGCCTGGTGTTTGCCAAAGCCGCGATCGCGCATTTTCCGCCGATCCTGTTGATGAGCCTGCGGTTCCTTGTGACAGCCCTTGCACTGGTGTGGTTTGCCAAGCTCCCCAAGGGGCAATTCTGGCCCCTGTTCAAGGTCACCCTGGTGGCCGCGACGGTTCAGTATTCGTTGACGTTTTCAGGCCTCAAAGGGTTGGATGCTGGCGTCACCGCTCTGATCGTCCAGCTTGAGGTGCCCTTCCTGACGCTGCTGGGGGCTTTGGTGCTCCACGAAAAAACTGGCCTGCGAAAATGGCTGGGCATCGCCTTGGCATTTGTCGGCGTGGCGATGATCGTCGGCGCCCCGAGGGGGGACATCGCGCTGGGCTATGCCGCCCTCGTGATTGGGGGATCACTGGCTTGGGCAATCGGGCAGGTGATGGTCCGCCAGTTGAAAGACATCGACGGCCTGACCGTCACGGCTTGGGTCGCTGTGCTGGCGACGCCTCAGCTTTTTGTCATGTCGTTGCTTTTCGAAAGCGGACAGCTTGCGGCCATAAAATCCGCACCAACAGTCGTATGGCTATCGGTGGCCTACCTCGGCCTGATTATGACAGCCTTTGGCTACTGGCTTTGGAACACCTTGCTGCGCCGCCACCCCGTCAGTCAGGTCGCGCCGTTCCTGCTGCTGCTGCCGCTTGTGTCGGTCTTGGGGGGCATCTTGTTTCTGGGCGAGACCATGACCCTATCGTCGCTCATCGGCGGTGCGGTCGTGCTGGCTGGCGTGGCGAGCATCCTGTCGGTGCGCCCCAAACCTTAGGCGGGATTAACCCTCGTCAGGCTTGTCGAGATCGCGGCGCACGTCTTCGTTGCTGAACATGCGGCGCGATGCGTCCATGCGATCAAACGTATCGTCGATGCGAAATCGCAAATCCGGCGAATGCTTGAGACCGATCCGCTTGCCGACAAGCCTGCGGATTTCACCTTTGTTGCGGGCCAAAAGGGCAATGGCCTCGTCCTTGCCCTTGCCGCCAAGCGGCAGGACGAAAGCCGTGGCGATCCGCAAATCGGCGGTGATCGTGACTTCGCCCACCGTGATCGAAAGATCGTTCAACTCGGGATCGTGGATTTCGCCCCGCGAGAGGATTTCGGACAGCGAACGCCGGATGACTTCGCCAACGCGCAACTGCCGGTTCGAGGGACCGTCGTGAAAATTGTTCTTTGCCATGGCGGGCAGATACGCGTTTCGCAAGGCTTTGCCAAGCGGGTGATGCTGTTCTATGCAGAGGCAACACTAAGAAGGATTTGAGACATGAGTGATTTGCCAGGGATCGTGGTGACGGGCGCATCGGGCCGTATGGGGCAGATGCTTAGCAAAACCGTGCTGGACAGCGACCGGGCCGAACTCGTCGGCGCGGTCGAGCGGCAGGGCCATCCTTGGGTCGGTCGCGATCTGGGCGAGTTGCTCGGCGGTGTGGCGAATGGTGTCATCGTCACCGACGACCCGCTTGAGGCTTTTGCCAAAGCGCAGGCCGTCCTCGATTTCACGGCTCCCGCGGCGACAGTGGCCTTTGCAGAATTGGCCGCACAAGCCCGCGCGGTGCATGTGATAGGCACGACCGGCCTAAGCGACGGCGATCTGGCAAAGCTCGAGGCGGCCTCGCATCACGCCGTGATCGTGCGGGCGGGCAACTTCAGTCTTGGCGTCAATCTGTTGACGACGCTGACCCAGAAAGTCGCGGCGGCTTTGGACGAAGACTACGACATCGAAGTGATCGAGGCGCACCACAACCAAAAGGTCGACGCCCCCTCTGGCACCGCCTTGATGCTCGGGGAAGCAGCGGCCGCTGGTCGTGGTGTAAACCTAAACGATGTGGCAGATCGCGCCCGCGACGGAATTACAGGCGCACGCAAACGCGGCGACATCGGATTTACGGCCATCCGTGGCGGCGACATTATCGGCGAGCATGACGTGATGTTCGCCGCAGCGGGCGAGCGAATCATCCTGCGCCACGTGGCCAGTGATCGCGCTGTGTTTTCCCGCGGCGCGCTAAAGGCAGCACTTTGGGGGCAAGACAAAAAGCCCGGTCAGTATGACATGGTGGACGTTCTGGGGCTCTGACGGATTGGGGCGCTGCCCCAAACCCCGAAGGTATTTAGAGCAAGATAAAGCAGATGCTCGTGCTTTTTCTTTGTCCAAATACTCATAACCACAGATCAAAAATCGACGGCGATGCCCTTCTTTTCCCAGTCCCCAAAGCGCACGGGCTCGGGTCCGTCGCGGCCGCCAAGCTCTTTGGGAAGGTCGTGGCCTTTCGCCGTTTTGCGCCGTTCTTCGGCTTCGGCCAAGGCGCGCTGGGCGGCAGGGGGCAGGTCTTTGGCGTTTGAGTCTTCTGTCATGACGGCTTCCTAATGGGTCAGACCCTTGATATACGCCCGCCGTCGGTTGCATCAAGCGGCTGTTAGGACGCAGGCAAGGGGCCTTTTATGAGCGACCAAGGACTTCTGGCACGAAAAGCGGCCATATTTTTGCTGGATCAGATCCTCGAAGAGGGGCGTTTGATGACCGAGCTGGTGCAGGGCGGAGCGCTTGACCATCTCGAACCGGCTGACCGTGCACGGGCCCAAAGGCTGGCGAGCGAGACCCTGCGCGGGTTGGAACGCGCCGACCGGATGCTGCAAAAGCACCTGCGCAAATATCCCCCGATGACGGTGCGCAATGCGCTGCGGCTTGGGACGGTAGAGATTTGCGCCTTGGGCGAGGCCTCGCATGGGGTTGTGAATTCGATGGTCGAGATCATCGGGCGCACCAAGCATATCGGCCATTTGAAGGGTCTGACAAATGCGGTCTTGCGCAAGATCGTTGCTGACGGGGCCGAGACATGGGACGCCCTGCGGGTTCCGCGTTTGCCCAAATGGTTGCGTGAACCTCTGGTCGAGGCCTGGGGCGCCGAGGCGGTGACCGCGATCGAGGCCATTCAATTTGCCCAGGTGCCGCTGGACATCACCGTGAAATCCGATCCTGCCGGTTGGGCTGAAAAGCTGGGGGGAGAGGTTCTGCCATCCGGCTCGGTGCGCCTGAAAAACGCCGGTCAGGTGTCTGGCCTTGCGGGCTTTGACGCCGGTGAGTGGTGGATCCAGGATGCCGCCGCCGCAATGCCGGTTCAGTTGCTGGACCTGAAAGAGGGCGAGACTGTTCTCGATCTCTGCGCGGCCCCCGGTGGCAAGACCTTGCAAGCAGCGACGCCTCGGGCGCGGGTTCTGGCTGTGGATATTTCCAAGAAACGCATGGCGCGGGTGCGTGAAAATCTTGAGCGCTGCAAATTGCACGCGCAGACCAAGACCTCGGACGCATTGCGGGTTGAGGGCAGCTTTGATGCAATCATCCTGGATGCGCCCTGTTCGGCGACCGGCACAATGCGTCGTCACCCTGATTTGCCCCACGCCAAGGATGGCTCGGAGTTTGGCGAGCTGATCGAATTGCAGGGGCGCATGTTGGCCCATGCTCTGGACCTGCTGAAGCCCGGTGGCCGCATGGTCTTTTGCACCTGTAGCCTGCTGCCCGACGAGGGCGAGTGTCAGGTCGAGGAAATCCTCGCCAAGCGCCCGGACGTTGTGGTTGATCGCGACGCGCTGACGCAGGACTGGATCGATCCGGCGTGGATCACCGAAGAAGGCGGCCTGCGGTTGCGTCCCGACTATTGGGCGGACAAGGGCGGAATGGACGGGTTTTACATCGCAGTGTTGCGCAAAATCTGACACAGGGCGACAAGCGCTGCACAAGGCTTTCGCAACCCCGGGCAAAGGCTTATAGACAAGACGTCTGGTCATGTTTGGCCACTGGGGGCGTAGTAGGGCGCGATGACGCAATATCCGGGAACAGGAGCAACGCTGAGGCGACGCGCGGGCAACCGTTTGCGCGCTTGGATGCTGTCGCTTGGTCGCCAGACCTTTGAGATGCAGAACATGCCCGGACCCCGTTCGATCGGGTCGGTGAACATCGGGTCGGAGATGTTGCAGGGCAACGTCAAGTTTGCGGGCCGCCTTGTGTCCGCGCCCGGGGCCTCGGTCTGTGACATTCGCGCGCCGGACGATGCGTTTCGCGTCGATATGCATGGGTTTTTGTGGCTCGACCACTTGGCGGCCGTGGCCTCGGCGAAAAGTGCCTCGGTGGCGCGGTTGTGGGTCAATCAATGGATCGGCAAGTTTGGGCGCGGCCACGGGCTGGCGTGGTCTGCCGACATTGTGGGCATGCGCCAAATCCGGTTCTTGCATCACTATGACGACCTGACGCGCGATATGTCTGCGGTGGACAAACTGCGCTTCGATCAAACCCTCAGCCGACAGGCGCGGTTTTTGGGCAAGCGCTGGAAGTCGTCCCCCGCTGGTCTGCCACGGATCGAGGCTCTGGCGGCATTGTTCCTCAGCGCGCGTGTGATGTCTGCCTTGCCAGCACCGATTGGCGAGATGACAAACTCCTTGCGCCGACAGGTAGCGCGCACGCTGACAAGCGCCGGCGAGGTGGACAGCCGAAACCCCGAGGAATTGCTGCACCTGCTGACCCTTCTGATCTGGATCCGAGACGATCTGACGGTAATGGACCGTGACACCCCTGCTTTTCTCAGCGACGCCATTGCGGCCATGGTGCCCGTTTTGCGCAGTGTGCGTCACTTCGACGGGACGCTGGCGCGGATGCAGGGCGGCGGCTCTGGCCTGATCCGAGGCCTGGATCGGGCGCTTGCGGCCTCGGGCGAGCGTGGGATCGCGCGTGACGGCGCGATGGGCTTTGCCCGCGTTACCTCGGGGCGGACAAGCCTGATCGTCGATGCGGCGAAACCCGCCAAGGGTGATGCCTCCTACGAGGCCCATGCATCGACCCTTGCGATGGAGGTGACCTCGGGGCGGAGGCCACTGATTGTCAGCTGCGGATCGGGCGCGCCGTTTGGCGCGGATTGGCGCAAGGCCGGACGGGCCACGCCGTCGCATTCGGTGATGGGTCTGGACGGGTCGTCGTCATCACGCCTCGGGCGGAGCCGTGACATTCTCGGACAAAAGCACGAGCAGATGGAAACGCGCCCTTCAAAGATCGAGTTGCACCGCGAACGTCACCTTGAATACATCCGGCTTGAGGCAAGCCACGACGGCTATTTGCGCAGCCACGGGGTTTTGCAGGGCAGGGCGCTTGAGTTAACCATCGATGGAAGCGCGGTGGCGGGCGAGGACGTCTTGTTGTCCGAAGACCGTCGCGCCCGAGCGAAATTCGACAAGTTGGTCGAAAGTGCACGCAAGGGTCTGCCATTCACCTTGCGGTTCCACCTGCATCCCGACGTCGAAGCCGAATTTGACCGCGAGCTAAACGCCTATCGGCTGACGCTGAAAAACGGCGAGGTCTGGCTGTTCCGGCACGATGGCAGCTGCAAAATGGCGCTCGAAAGTTCGGTCTATCTCAGTCAGGAAGCGATTAAGCCAACTGCGACGAAACAAATCGTTTTAACCGGCGTCGCAATGTCGTATGCGACCCGCATCCGCTGGTCGCTGGCCAAGACGCCTGAAAGCCTGAAAGGCATTCGAGATCTGGTCGAGCTTGAAGCGGTGTTGAGCGACTGACCCCTTTGGAGACCCCAATGACCGATCTGCACCCTGTGCGCCGTGCCCTTCTTTCTGTATCTGACAAAACCGGCCTGATTGCGCTGGGACAAGCGCTGGCCGCAGGGGGGGTTGAGTTGCTCTCGACCGGCGGGTCGGCCAAAGCCTTGCGCGACGCGGGGCTGACGGTTCGGGACGTTTCGGAAATCACCGACTTCCCCGAGATGATGGACGGGCGCGTAAAGACGTTGCACCCGCGTGTGCATGGAGGCCTGCTGGCCCTGCGCGACAATGCCGATCACGTCGCCGCGATGGACGAACACGGCATTGGCGGGATCGATTTGCTGGTGGTGAATCTCTACCCGTTCGAGGCCGCCTTGGCCCGCGGGGCGGACTACGACGAGATGATCGAAAACATCGACATCGGCGGCCCTGCGATGATCCGCGCGGCGGCCAAGAACCACGGTTTTGTCACCACGGTTGTCGACGTACAGGACTATGACGCGCTTTTGGCCGAGCTTGAGGCGCATGACGGTCAGACATCCTATGGCTTCCGTCAGCGGTTGGCGCAGATCGCCTATGCCCGCACGGGGGCTTATGATGCGGCTGTGTCAAACTGGATGGCGGATGCGATCGGGCAAGACGCCCCGCGCCGCCGTGCCTTTGCCGGTGAGATCAAACAGACGCTGCGCTACGGCGAAAACAGCCACCAACAGGCCGCATTTTACACCGACGGCTCAAACCGCCCCGGCGTCGCGACCGCCGTGCAGCTTCAGGGCAAAGAGCTGAGCTACAACAACATCAACGACACCGACGCCGCCTATGAGCTGGTCGCCGAGTTCGCCGCGCTGGACAGCCCAGCGGTGGCGATCATCAAACACGCCAACCCCTGTGGCGTGGCCATTGGCGAAACGCTGGCCGAGGCCTATCAGAAAGCCTTTGATTGCGACCGCACCAGCGCCTTTGGCGGGATCGTTGCGCTGAACCGACCTCTGGACGCCGAGACCGCGATGAAGATCACCGAGATCTTCACGGAAGTCGTCATCGCTCCGGGGGCTTCGGAGGACGCAAAGAGTATTTTTGCAAAGAAAAAGAACCTGCGGTTGCTATTGACCGACGGGTTGCCCGACACCCGCAAGCCGATTGTGGCCTATAAGCAGGTGGCAGGCGGTATGCTGGTGCAGGACAAGGACGTTGGCTATGTGGGTTTGGACGACCTGAAGGTTGTGACCAAAGTCGCGCCGACAGAGGCACAGATGACGGATCTGTTGTTTGCCTGGAAAGTGGCGAAACACGTGAAGTCGAACGCCATTGTCTACGTCAAGGATGGCGCGACGGTGGGGGTCGGAGCCGGTCAGATGAGCCGCTTGGACAGCGCCAATGTGGCGGCGTCAAAAGCAGGCCGCATGGCGACAGAGATCGGCCTTGGCGAAAGTCCGACCAAGAGCTGCGCGGTGGCGTCGGATGCGTTCTTCCCCTTTGCCGACGGTCTGCTTGAGGCGGCAGCAGCCGGTGGCACCTGCGTCATCCAGCCGGGCGGCTCGATGCGGGACGACGAGGTGATTGCAGCGGCGGATGAAAAGGGCATTGCCATGGTCTTTACCGGCATGCGACATTTCCGGCACTGATGGAAACACGTCGCCAAATAGCCCTCGCCACGCTGGTGGCGTTTTTGCTGAGCCAGCTCAGCAAGTTCGCCGTGATCGACGGTTTGAACCTGCGGGAAGTGTTCGAAATCAAGGTGTTCCCGCCGCTTCTGACATTCCGTATGGGATGGAACGAGGGCGTGAACTTCGGCCTCTTTTCTGATGCCAACGCCCGCTGGATCCTGGTCGCGGTTGCACTGGCGCTGGTTGGCGCGATTTATGTCTGGCTGATGCGCGAAAAACCGGGCCGCATCGGGGCGCTGTCGGGGGGGATCCTGATGGGCGGCGCGCTGAGCAATGTGGCAGACCGTTTGCTATACGGGGCCGTGGCGGATTTTCTCAACGTGTCGTGCTGTGGTATTTCCAATCCGTTCATCTTTAACGTCGCGGATATTGCGGTCTTTGCGGGCGCGGCGGGGCTGATCCTGTTTACCGGCAGCAAGAAACCGTAATTGCGTAAGACTGCGCCCTAGCCGACTCGGATCGGGTCATGCTAGGTTTTGCGGTATGAATGCGCATACCCCCCAAATAAGCGATACTCGGCCGGTTATTCGCCAGCTTGACGACGCTGCGATCAACCGGATTGCTGCGGGCGAAGTGGTCGAGCGGCCTTCGTCAGCGGTCAAGGAATTGGTCGAGAACGCCATTGACGCGGGCGCGCGGCGGATCGAGGTCGCCTATGCCGACGGCGGCAAGACGCTAATCCGCGTGACGGATGACGGGTGGGGCATCGGGGCGGATGAGCTGCCTCTGGCGCTGTCGCGTCATGCGACGTCAAAGATTGATGGCAGCGATTTACTCGATATTCACTCCTTTGGCTTTAGAGGTGAGGCGTTGCCGTCGCTCGGGGCTGTAGGGCGGTTGACGATCACCAGCCGCGTAGACGGGGGTGATGCGCATCGGATTGCGGTCAACGGGGGTGATATGTCAGCCGCGAAGCCCGCCGCGCTGTCTAAGGGTACGGTGGTTGAGTTGCGCGATCTGTTTTACGCGACCCCTGCGCGGCTGAAATTCATGCGCTCGGATCGGGCCGAGGCGCAGGCGATTGGCGACGTGGTGAAACGGCTGGCGATGGCTGAGCCTTCGGTGGGGTTCGTGCTGCGCGATGTCTCGGGTGGCGGCGAGGGGCGGATTACCTTTCGCGCCGACCCCGAGCAGGGCGATCTGTTTGATGCCCTGCACAGGCGTTTGGCGCGGGTGATTGGGGCGGATTTTGCCGAGAACGCCTTGCAGATCGATGCCCAGCGTGAAGGGTTTCGCCTGACGGGCTATGCCGCGCTGCCGACCTATTCGCGTGGCTCGTCCGTCGCGCAGTATTTGTTCGTCAACGGGCGGCCCGTGAAGGACAAGCTGCTGTTTGGGGCTTTGCGCGGGGCCTACGCCGACTTCCTGTCGCGGGATCGACATCCTGCGGTGGCCCTGTTTGTCGATTGCGACCCGCATTTGGTGGATGTGAATGTGCATCCCGCCAAATCCGAGGTGCGGTTTCG
>JBELFK010000059.1:11980-16608 GCA_042092935.1 Paracoccaceae bacterium
GGCGGCGAAGCCTTGCCTTTGGGGGCGGCCCGCGCGCAGGTGCACGAAAATTACATCGTCGCCCAAACCGAGACGGGGATGGTGATCGTCGACCAGCACGCCGCGCATGAACGCTTGGTCTATGAGAAACTGAAAGGCCAGATGGCTGAAAACGGAGTGGCGGCGCAGGCATTGTTGATCCCTGAGATCGTCGAATTGTCGGATGGGGACGCGGCGCGGCTTTTGGCCTTGGCAGAGGATTTGCAGAAACTCGGTTTAGGGATCGAACCCTTTGGCGGCGGGGCCGTGGCGGTACGCGAGACACCGGCACTGCTGGGCGAGATCAACGCCGAGGCGCTGCTGCGGGATGTTTTGGACGAACTCGACGATCTTGGCGACAGCCAGTTGGTGCAGGAAAAGATCGAAGCGATCCTGAGCCGTATCGCCTGTCATGGGTCGATCCGGTCCGGCCGGCGGATGCGGGCTGAGGAAATGAACGCGTTGCTGCGCGAAATGGAGGCAACCCCGCATTCGGGGCAATGCAACCACGGTCGCCCGACCTACGTCGAGTTGAACCTGACCGATATTGAACGGCTGTTTGGACGAACATGACATGAGCGACCTATGGCCCTTTGATCCCGCTTTGCTGACAATCGACACGCTTTTGCTTGTCGGATTGCTGCTGCTGATCGGCTTGGTGATCGCCTTGGTCTCGCTGCTGTCGCATCGCCGTCGCGTTAAGGATTTGTTAACCAATGAGCACGAAATCGGGCAACTTCGTGAAGCCCTCGCTGCGGAAAAGGTGCGTGCCGAACGCCTGACGATGGTTGAAGGGCGGCTGTCCGTCGTCACCGAAGAGCGCGATGGCTACCTGCTTGAGGCGCAGGGCCTCGAGGCCGAGTTGAAAGCCACCCGCGAAGCGCATCAGGCTCGGCTGGAAGAATTGCGCGGCATGAAGACCGAGCTTGAAGATCGCTTCGGGGCCTTGGCCTCGGGTGTTTTGGAGAGCAACAGCAAAACATTCCTCGGGCTGGTGTCCGAGCGGTTTGAGAAACACAAAGCCGATGCAGATCAGTCCTTGGCCAAACGACAAGAGGCGATCCAGTCGTTTGTGAAACCGCTGGACGAGCGTTTGGGCAAGTTTGACACCCGTATCGGCGAGATCGAAAAACAGCGCCAAGAGGCGTATGGCGCCATTCAGGCGCAAGTAAAGGCGCTGCAAGTCGGGCAGCAAACGCTTGGCCAAGAGACCCGCAAGCTGGTTCAGGCGTTGCGTGCGCCGAAAACCCGTGGGCGATGGGGCGAAATGCAGCTCAAGCAGGTGTTCGAAATGGCTGGCATGGCCGAGCATGTGGACTTTGAGCTGGAAAGCCACATGGAAACCGACAATGGCGCGCGCCGACCGGATGCAATCGTGCATATCCCCGGTGGCCGGTCGATCGTGGTGGACGCGAAAACACCGCTTGAGGCTTATTTGGACGCGATTGAAGCGGACACGCCCGAGAAACAGGCCGAGCATTTGTTGCGTCATTCGCAGCATGTCAAAACCCATGTGCGCCTGCTGGCGTCCAAGGATTATGCCAAGAACCTGCAAGAAGCGCCGGATTTCGTGGTCATGTTCATTCCCGGCGAAAGTTTCGTGGCCGCCGCCGCCGAGGCCGATCCCGGGCTGATCGAATATGCGTTCGACAACAAGGTTTTGATCGCCTCGCCCACGACATTGATGGCTTTGGTCAAGGCGATTGCCTATGGCTGGCAGCAGGAAAAAATGGCCCGCAACGTGGTTGAGGTGCAAAAACTCGCGAAAGAGATTTACGACCGCTTGGTCACTTTCGGGGGGCATCTTGAAAAAGTTGGCCGGTCGCTGGGGCAATCGGTGAATGCCTATAACAGTGCCGTCGCCTCGCTTGAGGGGCGGGTTTTGCCGTCGACGCGCAAGTTTGAGGCGCTCGGTGTGGTGCCCGAGGATTCGCAAATGCCCGAGGTGCGCGGCGTCGATGCCGAGACGCGAAATCTAAGCGCGGCGGAGTTCCTGATTAAAGACGACAGAGATTCGACTCTTTAGTGCGTCATGTGACGTTGACGTCAACGGCAACAACAATACCGCCCGCAGAACGCCATTGATTTCGCCCCGTGAACAATGAGGGCCACCCATCCAGTTTTGCCGCTCAAAAAACTGCCTCATCACAAAATGGACACATTTTGGCGGAATTACTGACACCGAGCTTAACGTATACATGGCGCTAGTTAGCGTCGAGAAATATAGAAGTGTAAATGGTGAAAGTAATGCGTAAAAAGATTTTCTATTCCTGGTTTTTCGTGGTCGGTTGCTCTTTAGGGATCAATGCCGCTGTGGCAGATCCCAATCAATCGACAGTTATCGTGTCGCCTGCGCATTAACGCGGGCGACACCCCTCCTATCCTACAGAACAGACGTTCTAAATACCAATAAACGGCTGGATCAAACGCGGTAACAGCGTTTTGAATTTCAGCGAGGCGTCGGTGACCGCAAGACAAATGCAGTCTGCCGACGTATCTGCGACGGGCGTATGTTCCAGATGCTCGTCTGCGATTTCGACATCGCCGGGGCCAAAGTGGTCGGTCTCGTCGGTGAAGGCGCCTTTCAGGACAAGGGTGAGCTCTTGTCCGTGGTGGCCATGATGAGGGACGGCGACGCCTGCGGGAATAAACAGCAGGCGCGCCGTGGCCTCGGATGACGACACCAGTTTTGATTGCTTCACACCCATGCCGACAGCCGACCAGCGGATGTCATCCACATCGCCGCCGATGTAGTCGCAGACAGGGGCGGGCAGCTCGCGTTTGCGTGGTTTTTTGGGCTTTTCCGGCGCAGGGGCGCTCTGGATCAAGGCCAGCGTCGCGGCAAGGCTGTCGTCTGACATGGGCGACGCGGCAATGGACAGGGCGTCGCCTTCCAAAAGTGCGCCGCCGAGGGCATCGTAGCTTTCGCTTGTTGCGCGGCATTGATCGCACATCGAGAGATGCGCGGCGACCAGAAGGTCGGCGGCCTCGCTTAGTTGACCGGCGGAGTATCCGGCCAGAATCTGGTCGGTGAGGTGGTGTTTTATGTTCAGTGTCTGTGTCATTGCATTGCGTGCCTCAGGCGCTCGAGCGCCAAGCGAATTCTGGATTTGATGGTTCCAAGCGGCAGGCCGGTTTGCTCGGCGATCTCAGAGTGAGACAGGTCGCCGTAATAGGCCTTTTCGATCAGAGCGCGTTGTTTTTCAGGAAGTGACTTGATGGCCGCTGCCAATTGGGCGCTTTCCTGTTGCAGGGACAAAACCTCGGTTTGATCCGGCTCGGCCTGATTGCCCCAAGACAGGTCTTCGGGTTCAGGGCGGCGTTGTTTGCGGATGCCGTCGATCATTCGGTTGCGCGCGATAGTGAAGATCCACGTTGAAACGCTGGCCCGCGTGGGATCAAACATGTGCGCCTTTTGCCAGACCGTTGCCATGACCTCTTGCGCGGTTTCCTCGGCCAGAGTGGCGTCAGCGCCGCTTTTCATCAGAAAGGCTTTGACCCGAGGCGCGAAGTGGCGAAACAGCATCGCGAATTGCGCCTGATCCTGCGCGTCGCGGATACGCTGGAGGCAGGTGATCCACTGCATGTTGTCCTGCGACGGTCCCAATTTGCGCGTTTGCCTCGGTGCTTTTCGCCGGTTAGGTCCGGCGTTTGCTGCGGTTATGGCCCGTCGCGGTGCGGGGGCGAGAGAGGTGATTTCCTGAAACATATTCGCATTACGGTCGAAAACCGCAAGTGGATCATTTTCGGGGCGCAAATTGGTGCAATCGAGCGTGTTGCGATTTGAGGAAGATCAATGTGGGGCGGGCGTATATCCTGCAAGGTGAAAGTACCTTTTGAACAGGACGCCGATCATGCTGGAAATCTCATCCTATAAAGTGGCCCAGATCATTCTGATGGCGCGCGAATTGCACCGCGCCGAGGGTGAGCTGCGCGCCTTCATTGAAAATCTGTTGCCCGAGGAACAGACAAGCCTTGTGGCGATCATGTGGATCGGGCGGGATACGTTCGATGCCAGCGAGGTCGAAGATGCAATGGCCACCGCCCGCGCCGAGGCAACGACTCCGACCGCGGATTACCTGATCGGTTCGCCGCATTTGTCCGATCATCTGGAAAACGGGCTGGACGCTTTGGGGATTTCGATCACGGATGATGAAGATGAATTGATCCGTGGCGGATAGGGCTGCGCGCCCTATCCGGTTTTCTTGTCGTTAAACGTGGTCAACGATGTCCAGATGCTGAGACTGGGTGTCGATGATTGCCATCCAGTCTTTGACCAGCGCGGCATCGCTCGGCGCAGCTGACACCCCCGCTGCGATCTGGCCTTTCAAGACAGCGGTCACGGCCAATGCAACCGTGCCCGAAACCAGACGCGCCATTGCCGTACTGTCATCATCGCCCCATGCATCCATGGCATAGGTCTTGTGCCAGACCGTTGCGCCGTCTTTTTCCGCTTTCAGGGACACACATAGCACCACGCGGTCCGGTTCGCCTTCGTCATAGGCGTTGTCGGTCCAGAATTGATCCGACATGTCCTTGAGCCGTGCGTCGCCCTCGGGGCCGCTGAGGGTTTCGATTTCGGTGAATACATCCGCCCAGGCGTCTTTCCA
>JBELFK010000060.1:0-16354 GCA_042092935.1 Paracoccaceae bacterium
AATCCTGTCGCCAAACCCAATGCCAACGGCGCTGCGTGGTCGTTTCTTCCCCGGTGAGGATCGTGCGCCCCTGCACGACGTCAATGAAGAGGCCAAGCGCCTGTTGGGCGGCGCAGGACTGCTTTAACGGCGTTGCATAATAGAATCGGTTTGCGTTTTGGGGCCTTGGAATGACGTTCCAAGGCTTGCTGCATCCCCTTGCCTGACCTAAGAGTTGCCTAAAAGACGGATAAAGGGCACGGGCATGCGCATTCTTATCACCAATGACGATGGCATAAATGCGCCCGGTCTTGAGGTCATGACCGAAATTGCCCGCGAGGTCGCCGGTCCCGAGGGCGAAGTCTGGACCGTTGCGCCCGCATTCGAACAATCCGGCGTTGGTCACTGCATCAGCTACACCCATCCCATGATGGTTTCGCAAATGGGTGCGCGCAGCTTTGCCGCCGAGGGCAGCCCAGCCGATTGCGTGCTTGTGGCCCTGCACGACGTGATGGCTGACAATCGCCCCGATCTGGTGCTTTCGGGCGTTAACCGAGGCAATAACTCGGCCGAGAATACACTCTATTCAGGCACCATCGGCGGCGCGATGGAAGCCGCCCTGCAAGGGGTTCCGGCCATCGCCTTGTCGCAATACTACGGCCCCGACAACGCAAAAGAGGCCGACCCGTTTGAAGCCTCGCGCGTGCACGGGGCGGCCGTGGTGCGCAAGATCCTTGCGGCTGGCCTGTCGGCCTCGGGCGACTACAGCCTGTTTTACAACGTCAATTTTCCACCAGTTCCCGCGGCCTCGGTCAAAGGCACGCAAGCCGTGCGCCAAGGCCGCCGAAGCGGTACGAACTTCGGAGTTGAGCCGCATAAGTCCCCGTCTGGCCGTCGTTTTCTCTGGATCAAGGGCGGCGATCAACGCGCCCCGGTCGGACGCGATACCGATGCGGGCGTCAATCTGGATGGGTACATCTCGGTCACACCCATGGTCGCTGATTTGACAGCCTATAAAGCGCTCTCCAAGCTCGGCGGGGCCTTCGCATGATGACATCCGAGGCCGAACGATTGATGCAATTCGTCTTTGCGCTCAGGGCGCAGGGCATCACCGATCAAAGGGTGCTTCAGGCGATGGAGCGGATCGACCGCGCGCATTTCGTCAAAGGCATCTTTGCAGATCGCGCCTATGAAGACGTGCCGCTGCCGATCCCCTGTGGCCAAACCATTAGCCAGCCGTCGGTGGTCGGTCTGATGACACAGGCGCTGAACATCGAACCGCGCAATAAGGTACTCGAGGTCGGCACCGGCTCGGGGTATCAGGCGGCGATCCTGTCGCAGCTTGCCCGAAGGGTCTATACCGTCGACCGCTACGCCAGTCTTGTGGCCAAAGCCAAGACCGTTTTTGAGACGCTGGATCTTGGAAACATCACCACCCTCGTCGGTGACGGAAGCCACGGATTGCGCGATCAGGCCCCGTTTGATCGCATTCTTGTGACAGCCGCCGCCGAAGACCCGCCAGGCCCGCTCTTGGCGCAATTGAAAATCGGCGGTATCATGGTGGTGCCAGTCGGCCAGTCGAACGCGGTTCAGGATTTGATCCGCGTCACACGAACGGACGACGGATACGAGTACGACGAATTAAGAGCCGTGCGTTTTGTGCCCTTGGTTGAGGGTTTGGGACGCGAATAAACGGCCAGTTTTCGGGCAAGTTTGCAGGTAAGCCAACGCCCGGTTTTGAGGATCGAGAGATGAGTCATCTGGGTATACGAGTTTACGTCAAACGCGCCGCGTTGATCGCGACAGTGTCGGCGGCAACGCTTCTGGCCGCTTGCGAGCGACAATTTGATGTGGATTTCAGAGGCGAAATGGGGGCACTGGACACCTCTCTGGCAGCGGGCATCGCTGCGGCTCCGCGTCCTGAACCCGACACGCGGGGGGTGATTTCCTACCCAAATTTCCAAGTGGTGGTGTCTCAGCGCGGCGACACGGTTTCCGAGGTCGCATCAAGGGTTGGCATTGGCGCGGACGCATTGGCCAATTACAACGGATTGAAATCGACGGACATTCTGAGGTCGGGCGAAGTGCTGGCACTGCCGTCGCGGGTCTCTGAACCCTCGCCCGCGACGGGGGCCTTTGGCACCGGTCCGATCCGACCAATTTCGGAAATCGACATCACCGAACTGGCGGGCAATGCGATCGATCGCGAAACGATTGCTCCGGATACCAATGCGGCGCAACTGGCTGATACCTCGGGGTTGAATGTTCTGCCGCAAACCGGCCTTGAGCCGATCAAACACCAGGTCGAACGTGGTGAAACCGCCTTTACCATTGCGCGTCTCTATAACGTCTCGATCAAGGCCCTTTCCGAGTGGAACAGCCTTGATGCGGATTTCACCATCCGCGAGGGTCAGCATCTTCTGATACCGGTGATCCCACGGGCCGGGGCCAATGACCGAACCGACGTTTTTGAAGACATTGTCACCCAGCCCGGTGCAGGCAGTGCCGTGACGCCTCCGCCCCCGAGCGCTTCAACCCCGCTTCCGGTGAATGAACCTGCGATCAGCGCACCGGCCCCTGTTGCCGTCGTGACACCCGAGCCGGTGCAACCTGCCGCAGCCCCTGCACCAGAGCCGACGCCCGAACCAACCGCGTCAGCGGGTGGGCGGCTGGGCTATCCCGTCGAGGGGGAAATCCTGAAGCCCTATGAAAAGGGCGTCAACGAAGGCATCGACATCGCCGCGACGGCCGGCACAGATGTCAGAGCCGCGGAAGCCGGGACCGTCGGGGCCATCGTTCAGGACACCAACGGCGTCGATATCATCGTTATCAAACACGCAGGCAATTTGCTGACCGTTTATACCCATGTAGCAAATCCAACGATTGCCAAAGGCGACCGCGTCACACGGGGTCAGGTGATCGGCACGGTTCTTGCCGGCAGCCCGTCCTTCGTGCATTTCGAGGTGCGGGTGGGATCGGACAGTGTGAACCCGATGGATTATCTGCGCTAAGACAGGCAAGGGGGGCGCTGCCCCCCTTGGACCCCCCGAGGTATTTTCGGCAAGATAAAGATTAGCCGAGTTTGACACCCCGACGACCGGCCAGATCAGTGAAATATTGCCAGGCGACACGGCCCGAGCGCGAACCACGCGTGGCCTGCCATTCGATCGCTTCGGCCCAAAGAGTGTCTTCATCGATTTCGATGCCGTAGGCCGCGCAATAACCGCGGATCATGTCCAGATAGTCGTCCTGTGAACAGGCATGGAACCCGAGCCACAGGCCAAAACGATCCGACAGCGAAACCTTTTCTTCGACCGCTTCAGACGGGTTGATGGCCGAGCCGCGTTCGTTTTCGATCATGTCGCGGGGCATGAGGTGACGCCGGTTCGAGGTCGCGTAAAAGACGACGTTCTCGGGGCGGCCTTCGATACCCCCATCCAGAACCGCTTTGAGCGATTTATAATGCTGGTCGTCGTGGCTAAAGCTGAGATCATCGCAGAACAACAAGAAGCGGTGGTCTTGTGCGCGTAGATGGTTAAGCAGGCGCGACACGCTGGGAAGGTCTTCGCGCTGCATCTCGACGATCTTCAAGGGGTGCCCTTGTTGGATCACTTCGGCGTGGATCGCCTTGACCAGACTGGATTTGCCCATGCCTCGCGCGCCCCACAACAGCGCATTGTTGGCCGGCAGGCCTTTGGCAAACTGGATCGTGTTCTCAAGCAGCGTGTTGCGCGAGCGATCCACCCCGATCAGCAGCTCAAGTGCTACGCGGCTGACATCGGTGACGGGCGTCAGTCTTTCGGGGTCGACATGCCAGACGAAAGCCTCCGCCACGTCAAAATCCGGAGACGCCAAAGGCGCCGGAGCTATTCGCTCGAGCGCCTCGGCAATTCTTTCCAAGGGATCAGTCGCCATCCTTGAGAGAGTCCTGTGTCAGAGGGTCTTCGTCATCCTCGTCATCGTAGTAGCCCTCTTCGCGCAACTTGTCTTCGCGCTTTTTCTCGACTGACTTCACCAACCAGATCGACACTTCATAGAGGCTATAGACCACGACAAAGAGAATGATCTGCGTCACCACATCCGGCGGAGTTACAAGCGCCGCCAATACCAGAATGCCGACGATCGCATACTTGCGGACGTTCTTCAGACCCTCTGCGCTGACAAGTCCGGCTTTGCCCATCAGGGTCAGCAGGACGGGCAACTGGAAGCAAAGACCGAAAGCGACGATCATTTTCAGCGTGATATCAAGGCTTTCATTCACCTTGCCGTTAAAGACAATATCAATGCCGCTCTCTGCTTTTGCCGAGGCCACATCCCCCGTGGCCATCAAGGCCGACACGAAACTTGGCAGATCCGCAAAGCCGAGGAAAAAGGCCATCGCCAGAGGCACGACAACGTAATGCGCAAAGGCCGCCCCCATCAGGAACAGAACCGGCGAGGCAATCAGAAAGGGGAGGAATGCGTTTTGCTCGGTCTTATAGAGACCGGGGGCAACGAAGCGCCAAAGCTGGGTCGCAATGACGGGAAACGACAGGATCAGTCCCCCGACCATGGAAATCCGAACCAGCGTAAAGAAATACTCTTGCGGCGCGGTATACTGCATCACCGGATTGGGGTTGCCCAAGGCGCGCATCGTGTTTTCGATGGGCACCAGCAGAAAGTCGAGGATCATGCCGCCGACCGCAAAGCTGAGAACCATGCCAACAACAAAAGCCAGCACCGAGCGGATCAACCGCGTGCGCAATTCGGTCAGATGCTCGATCAGCGGGGCCGAGGAGTCTTCGATTTGATCCGTTGAACTCATGAATTCTCTCCGGCCTCGGCGGGTTTTTGTTTGGCATTGGCGTCGGCCGGGACCTCCTCAAGCACAGGTGCTTCGGGCGCAGGGGCAAGCAAATCCTGCTCGGCCTGTTCGGCGGCCTTTTGCGCAGCCTCGGCTTCGCGTGCCAACCGGTCAGCCGACGCACGCGCCGTTGCGGCTTGGATCTTCTTGGCGGCCTCGGCGCGTTCAGCGGCCAGTTTGCCGGTCTCGCTGTTTGGATCGAGGTCCAGCTTGGCATAGCTCGACGTTGCATCCTTGACGCCCTGAAGGGCCGTGTTGACGGGATTGGTTGCCGCATTCAGGGTTTTCTGAATGTCACTGACGCCCGCCTGATCGGCGGCATCGTTCATGGCCTTGGAAAACTCCTTGGCCATGCCGCGCGCTTTGCCAGCGAATTGCCCGATCTTGCGAAACAACATCGGAAGCTCTTGGGGGCCGACAACGATGAGCGCGACAATGCCCACGATCATCAACTCGGCCCAACCCATGCCGAACATATGCTTACGCCTTGTCTTTGTCTTCTACAGGTGTGACATCCTTGGCCTCATCCGAGACAGCGTCTTCCAACTCTTTTTGACCGTCGTTGACGCCCTTTTTGAAGGCTGTGATGCCTTTGCCGACTTCGCCCATCAACGAGCTGACTTTACCGCGGCCAAACAGGACCAGAACGACGACGGCGATAAGCAGAAACCCAACCGGGCTAATATTGTTAAGCATGATTTAACTCCTCATTCATGGCACGGAATGACCGCGCCGCACTTCTTGCTCTGATATTGACGTAACGAACACGGCCTCGGGTGAAAAGATCAGTGCAGGGATGCAAACCGGCATTTTCACCGAATTGGGGCAGATTTTTCCGCTTGAATATGTAATACTGACATGTTTTTGTCAGTATATGAGGAAAGCCGACCGTCTTCACACCATCACGTCCCTGCTTCAGGACGGCAAAACCCACAGGGCTGTCGATCTGGCTGGGCAACTCGGTGTGACGATGCGCACGATTTACCGAGACATGGCCCATCTACAGGCCAGCGGCGTGCCCATTGCGGGCACGCAAGGCGACGGATACCGCGCCACAGCCGAGGTCACCTTGCCGCCGATCAGCCTGAGCGGGGACGAGCTTGAGGTGCTTCGCCTTGGTCTGAACGTGATTGCCGACGCGGGGGAAAGCGGCCAGCAAGCAGCGGCAGAGACGTTGCTCAACAAACTCGCGCAGGCTTTAGGGAATGATCTCGGCGGGGCATCCATGACGCCGACACGTGCTGATCCGAACACGCAACGGCATTTGACGCAGATCCGTATGGCCATATCGGCACGCCAAAAACTGCGGGTCTCAATCGGTCAGCGCCACACGACCATTCGCCCCTTAAGGCTCGACTTTTTTGGCCGTATTTGGCGCTGCGTTTGTTGGGATGAAATGCTGAACGATTTTGACGCGCTGGCGGTGGGCGACATTCGGTTTCTTGCCATTCTACCGGGGCTTTTCGTCGATGAGCCGGGAAAAACGCTGCGCGACTATCTGGTCAGCTAGCCGGAAACACGAAACAGCGGTCGCGCCGGATCGTCAGCCACAGTGGTTGACCGACCTTGGGCAGGAACACATTCGGCACAGTTGCGCTAAACATCGATCCGTCAAAATCCATGCGAAACTCAACGAGGCTTTCAGACCCCATAAACCGCGCCCGCTCGACGATACCACGCGCGGCAACGCCGTCCTGAATCGTCGGGTTCGGACCCTTGCCGCCGCGATCAAAGTCGATCTTCATGTGATGCGGTCGAATGACAATCTCGACCTCTTGCCCGTCGGGCACGCCGGGGGCCAGAAACTGACCAAAGGGCGTGCTGGCCAAGGCCCCTTTGACCGAGGCACGAATAACGTTGATGTCGCTGAAAAAGGCCACGGCCTCTTTATCGGCGGGCGCTCGGTAGATGTTGTAGGGCGCACCCTTTTGCACAACCCTGCCCGCCCGCATCAAGGCGATCTCATCTGCCATTCGCATGGCTTCTTCCGGCTCGTGGGTCACAAGCAAAACAGCGGCGTCCTGCTCTTTCAGGATTTCCAGCGTGTCATCGCGAATGCCATCCCGCAGGCGGTTGTCCAGACCTGAAAACGGCTCGTCCATCAACATGATCGCAGGGCGCGGGGCCAAGGCCCGCGCAAGCGCGACGCGCTGTTGCTCACCGCCCGAAAGCTCATAGGGGTAGCTGTCGATATAGCGGATCAGATCGACGCGTTGCAGCAACTCGGCAACACGGGCGCGTTTGGCGTCCTTTGTCCCTTTAAGGCCAAAGGCCACGTTGTCGGCCACGCTCAGATGCGGAAACAGCGCGAAGTCCTGAAACATCAAACCGATGTTGCGTTGTTCCGGCGGAACCGAGGTCACCCCGTCACAAATCAACTTCCCATCAACGTAGATTTCGCCTTGGTCCTGCTTTTCAACCCCAGCAATAATCCGCAATGTCGTTGATTTGCCGCAACCCGACGGCCCCAGCAGACAGGTCACCTGCCCCGGCATCACCGAGAGCGACACATCATTGACAACGCGCCGCCCGTCAAACGCACGCACGAGGTTTTTGATCTCAAGTCTCGGAGTTTTTTGGCTCACACCGCTGTCTCGCATTATTCCCGATTATTTCAATCGGCTTTCAGCGTGGATAGCAATCCAGTGCAATCGCAGCAAGTGCGACTTAGCAGCCGCATGCGGGCGCCGAGGCTGCGCCCTCAGCCACCGCGCCTTGAAACGGATCAGGTGAGCCGCAGCCCGGCCAGGCACCGAAATGGGTTTTCCCGTCGCCGATCAGGTCAAAATGCGGGGCAAAGCGGGTTTGTGTCAGCATCGCACCGGTATTTCCGCAAACCGGAAACACCTTGCCTGTTTCGATTATGTGCTCTTCGTCCAGGGCAAAGGCCTTTGGGTGGTTCGGGATCGTGCCCTTGTAAATGACCGCCTGACCGTAGTCTTCACAGCCCGCATCAAGCGCAGGAAGTTTGAACAACCGGTAGATCGCACTGGCGAATTTGATCGGTTTGACCTTGGCCTCAAGCGCGGGGTTTTCGATGGTCAGCGGCCGATGCTCGGCCATGCGGACGTCGGTGAAACCGACCCGCGCTGCGATGGACAGAAAATCTTTCCAATAGAGCGCACCCGACAGGCATTCCCCGTAAAGCACATCGTCCTCTACCAGTTCTTGCGGGGCGCGACGGTCGGCGTAAACGTCCGAGAAATACATCTCGCCGCCCGGCTTCAACAGATCGTAAACACCGCGCAAAACCGCCTCTTTGTCGGTTGCAAGGTTGAGAACGCAATTTGAGACGATGATGTCAAAGCTGCCCTTCTCAAGCGGCAGTTCGTCCAGCTTTTCGATATAGCCCTTGTGGAATTCAACATTGGACGCGCCGTAGCCGAACGCCTTGGCGTGATACGCCTGATGCGCCCGTGCCACGTCCAGCTGCGCGTCGGTCATATCGACCCCAACAACGTGACCGGTTTCGCCAACCAAACCCGACAACGCATACACATCGCGCCCCGACCCAGAGCCGAGATCAAGAATACGCGCGCCCTCAAGCGCCTCGGGGGCGATCAGGCCGCAGCCGTAATACTTGCTGGCAACCTCGTCGTGGATTTTGCCCAGAACCGGCTTTAGCCAATCGGGCATGTCCGCTGGGGTGCAACAGGCGTTGGTCTGCAAATCCGCGCTGCTTTGCAGGGTTTCGCCGTAGTATTCCTGAACGCTTTGATGGGTCATGACAGTCTCGTTTCGTTGCGATTACAGTGTTGAGTTCACACCACCGCCATCGAGCAGGATGTTCTGACCAACCATAAAGCCCGCATGCTGCGAGCACATAAAGGCGCAGGTGCGCCCAAATTCCATAGCCGTCCCGTAGCGACGGGCCGGAATAGTGGCCTGACGCTGCGCCGAGGCTTCCTCGATCGAGATTCCTTGCTGTTTGGCAACACCCGAATCAAGCCCCGTGGCGCGATCCGTTGCGTGGATGCCGGGCAAAAGGTTGTTGATATTCACACCCGCCGAGGCCACCTGACGCGAGGTGCCGGCCACATAGCCGGTCAGTCCGGTCCGCGCGGCATTCGACAGACCCAGAACCGGGATCGGTGCTTTGACCGACTGGCTGGTGATGTTGACAACGCGGCCCCAGCCACGTTCCATCATGCCGGGCACGAGTGCCTTGATAAGCGCAATCGGCGTCAGCATATTTGCATCCAGCGCAGCGATGAAATCGTCGCGGTCCCAATCCGTCCACATGCCGGGGGGTGGTCCGCCCGCGTTGTTGACCAGAATATCGACCTGACCGGCAACCTCTAGCAATTGCGCCTGCCCCTCGGGCGAGGTCACATCGCAAGCCACCGTTTCAACGCTGACACCATAGGTGTCGCGGATGTGTTGGGCGGTTGCCTCAAGTGCTTCGGACCCGCGGGCGTTCATCACGAGGTTCACACCGGCCTCAGCCAGCGCCTCGGCACAGCCACGACCAAGCCCCTTTGAAGACGCACAAACCAGCGCGCGTTTACCTTTGATTCCGAGATCCATGCGAGTAATCCTTTCAGTGCTTTTTCCACCGCTTCGCCTTAAAAAGTCGAAAGTCGGCCGGACATTGCCGTTATGTCGCCCAATTCGTAGGCTATCTGGCGGGGAAATACCAACGAGAATTGGTAACCGATAATCACAGGCGCACGATGAACAATTTTGACTATAGTGATCCACTTCCACAGCAACCTGTGCAGTCCATACCCGTCTATATGGCGGGGGCATTCGCGGTTGTGAACGGGGCCAACCTGCATGACGCGGTTTCAATCTCGGACGACTTGAACCAAGGCGACATCTATGCGCTTGAGCCGTTGGCCAAGCGAGTGCGCCTGTCGCTGAAAACCGATGACGATGGCATCGTTTCGATTGCACCCGACACCGAAACCGGCACGCCGGATGCGCTGATCTTTGCGGATTGCACGATCACGCTGATGTCGCCGGACGGCACCACGTCCGAAGCAATCGTGCTTGTCGAATTGGACGCCGAGGGCATGATCGCGCGCACCTTCCTGCTGCCACTGGCGCCCTTGCGCCCCAAGGTGGACTACGCGCTGGTCGGCATCGACACTGAAACCGCGCGTGAAAAACTGGCTCAGGTCGCTTGTGTATCCTTTGCCCGTGGCACCCATATCACCATGGCCACCGGCGAGCAGCGCAAAATCGAAGACCTTAAAATCGGGGATCGTGTTCTCACCCGCGACGATGGCATCCAACAGATCCGCTGGGTTGGCCGCTCGACGGTGCGGGGTCAGGGGCCCTTCGCCCCGATCCTGATCCGCAAAGGCGCGATGCACAACGAGAACGATCTGATCCTATCGCCGGATCATCGCCTGTTCATCTACCAGCGCTCAGACAAGCTCGGGGCGGGGCGCGCGGAATTGCTTATCAAGGCGTGCCATCTGGTCAACGGTGAAACCATCGTCAGATCCGAGGGCGGCTTTGTCGATTATTACCAACTGCTGTTTGACCAGCACCAGATCATTTATGCCGAGGGCATTGCCGCCGAGAGCCTGCTTGTCGACAACCGCACCCGCGCCGCCCTGCCCGACGACCTTGCGCACGACCTTTCTGCCGCGCTGAAAGAACACGCAATCAGTGGCCACCTGGATCTTGAGGTTCAGGAAAGGCTGTTAAACTTCCCCGATGCCGCCGCAGTATTGCGACGGGCATCGACGACCGGCTAGACGGCCTAGCTGTCAGAGTCGGCCTCAGGCGCGTCCTGTTCGGGCGCATCTTCGTCGCGCACGATCTCGATCTTCACCTTGGTCGCAAAGGCCGCAATGGCCCCGACGACGGCCAAAATCGGCGCGGCCAGAACCAGCGCGCCACCGGCGATTGCCCCGACGCTCAACGGTATATCGACCGCAATGTCACCGTCCGGCTGAAGAATGCGCACACGGCGCACCTGACTCTCTTGTGCAAGTTCCTTGATCTTCTCGACCAATTGCTCGCCCATCACCTCGATCTCTTCGATCCAGCTTTTGTCTTCGCTCTTTTCGCTCATTGTCTATTCCTCATGTCAGTGGTCGCGCCGCAACCGACGCTCTGACCCTGATATGGGTATGGCTTGGCTGAAAATGAAGAAGGCCGCCCCGAATTTGGAGCGGCCTGAAACCTAATCGCAAAAAGCAGTGATCTTACTTGATCTTGCCTTCTTTGTATTCGACGTGCTTGCGCACAACGGGGTCGTATTTACGGACCGTCATTTTCTCGGTCATGGTACGAGCGTTCTTCTTTGTGACATAGAAGTGGCCAGTGCCCGCAGTCGAGTTCAGGCGGATTTTGATAGTGGTTGGCTTCGCCATGGTTTTTCTCCAGATCGGGCGGGCAATTGCCCTAACGAATTCATGAAGCCCGCCTTGTAGCGATGTTGGCGGTGCTGTCAATGGGCTGGGGGCGGGAATCTTGGGTTCGTCGCGGGTTTAGAAGAACTTCGCTTTTAGGGCACGCCTGTCATCCCTGCGAAAGCAGGAACCTCGCGCGGTTCGGCGCTTGATGGAGGGAGATCCCAGCTTTCGCTGGGATGACAACGGGGGCATATCGCGTGGAGGGCCTATAAGCCGGATTTTGTCCACCCCGGACCGTGACCCGAGGCTGGATGACCATTCATCTCAACCGCCTGTTGCCAGACGGTCTCTAGCTGCCAACCCGGATTTCTGGACGGAAGCAGCCCTGGGGCGAACCCCGCGAAATCCCTATTTGGCATTGCTCCTGGTGGGGCTTGCCATGCGGGGACTGTTGCCAGCCCCCCGGTGGGCTCTTACTCCACCGTTTCACCCTTACCCGGTTACATTGGCGGACCAATGAAACAAGGCGGTCTGTTCTCTGTGGCGCTATCCGTCAGGTTGCCCTGCCCGGGCGTTACCCGGCACCATTGCTTCCAGGAGTCCGGACTTTCCTCGAGGGCGTACCCCCGCGGCCATCCAGCCCTCCACGCGACGGCTGGCTTAGATCAGCTTTGCGCTGAAATCAATTGCTTTGAATTGACCGGAAGACTTCGGGGTTCCACGCGCAGGCAAAGCCGTCGCCATCCGGGTCAACACCCAGCGGATCCTTGTCGGGGCCGCCTTGGGCCAGAAACGCGATCTGCGCGAGGTCGGGCGAGGCATAGGCCGCACAATTGGCCGCAAATTTGTCCGGCGTCATAAACAGCAGGAAGCGCTTGTAGAGAGGCTCTCCAACCGGATTATCGGTCGCCAGTGCATAAGCGACGATATTCGGGCCGGTTTCACCCGGTCTGCTTGGCAGGTCCGTCGGCTCGATCAGTTTATAAAGCTCGCGGTTGGCGGCTAGACGCTCAGCGTCACTTTCGATGCTCTGGCGTTCTGAGACGGCCGCAAAATCGTTCTCGTCAGAAAGGCCAAGCAAGGTCGGCGCGACGTTGTTGGGATCAGCCTGAAGCGGGTCCGGCTCAGCGTTCAGGGGTTCAAGCTCAACGGTCTCGGCGCGAGTTTCGGGCGTTTCGGCGGGCACAAAGCCGGTCGAGCCGTCCAGAATGATCTCTTGCGAGATGACCGATGCCGCTGGGATCGGCGTATCGAGCGGTGCGACACTGCCCTCGTCTTCGGGCAGCGTTTCACACGCCGCCAGAACCAGAACTGTACCTAAAAGTAAAAAGCGCTTCATCGAACCCTCACAAAATTGACCGATTGAGACGTGTTACCACCACTTTTGCGGTTTTGCTACGAACCCAGCCGCATTTTCCAGCGCATAGGCGGTGTTCAGCAAATCGCCTTCTTCCCAAGGCTTGCCGATCAACTGCAATCCAAGCGGAAGGCCCTGACTGTCCAGACCTGCGGGAACCGAAATTCCGGGCAATCCGGCAAGGTTGACGGTGACTGTAAACACATCATTCAGGTACATCTGCACCGGATCGGCGTCCGCCATTTCGCCCAGACCAAAGGCCGCCGACGGTGTCGCAGGCGTCAGGATCGCGTCCACGCCAGCGTTGAAGGCATCCTCAAAGTCTTTCTTAATCAATGCGCGCACTTTGCGGGCACGGTTATAATAGGCATCATAGAAACCGGCCGACAGAACATAGGTTCCGATCATCACGCGGTTCTGAACCTCGTGGCCAAATCCTTCGGCGCGGGTCTTTTCGTACATCTCCGTGATGCCATCACCCGCTTCCAAAGTGGCACGGTGGCCATAGCGCACCCCGTCATACCGCGCGAGGTTCGAAGACGCCTCGGCGGGGGCGATCACGTAGTAAGCCGGCAGCGCGTATTTGGTGTGCGGCAGGGTGATGTCGCGAATTTCCGCGCCGGCGGCTTTCAGCATCTCGGTGCCATCAGACCAGAGCTTTTCGATCTCGGCGGGCATACCATCCATGCGGTATTCTTTCGGAATACCGATGACTTTGCCGCGAATATCGCCTGTCAACATGGCCTCAAAATTCGGCACCGCGATATCCGCGCTGGTGCTGTCTTTGGGGTCATGGCCGCACATGGTTTCCAGCATGATCGCCGCATCGCGCACCGATTTGGTCATTGGACCCGCCTGATCGAGAGACGAGGCAAACGCAATGATCCCCCAGCGCGAGCAACGCCCATAGGTCGGCTTGATCCCCGTGATACCGGTAAAGGCCGCAGGTTGACGGATCGACCCACCCGTATCGGTGCCGGTGGCCGCCAGACATAGGTCAGCGGCAACAGCCGAGGCCGATCCACCGGATGAACCGCCCGGCGTCAAACTGCGGTCGTCCACTTTCCACGGATTGACAACATCACCGTAGACCGAAGTCTCATTGGACGAGCCCATCGCGAATTCGTCCATGTTCAACTTGCCGAGCATCACAGCGCCCGCGTCAAACAGGTTCTGGCTGACGGTCGATTCGTATTCTGGCTTGAAGCCCTCAAGAATGCGCGACGCGGCTTGCGACGGCACACCCTTGGTGCAGAACAGGTCTTTGATCCCAAGCGGCAGGCCACACATCGACGGCGCGTCGCCCTCGGCGATGCGGGCGTCGGCGGCTTTTGCCTGCTCAAGCGCCAATTCTGGCGTGTGGTGGACAAAGGCGTTCAACGCGCCCGAGGCCTCAACGGCGTCCAGACAGGCCTCGGTCAACTCGACCGAGGTGATTTCACCCGCGCGCAGGTTGTTGCGCGCATCGGCCAATGTCATTTTGTTCAGATCATTTGTCATTCTTACTCGGCTCCAATCGCCAATATATCTGTCGCGCCAGAATTGCTCAGATCGGGCTCCGCCCGTTCGATGCTGAAACTGTCCCCCGGACAGTTTCCAGGACGCATCTCACTTACTCAACCACCTTGGGCACAGCGAAAAAGCCCTCGCGGGCATCTGGTGCGTTCGACATGACGGTTTCCGCCATGCCGCCATCCGTGACCACGTCTTCGCGGCGTTTCAGGCGCATCGGCGTCACCGAGGTCATCGGCTCGACCCCGTCAACATCCACTTCATTGAGCTGTTCGATAAAACCAAGGATGGTGTTGAATTCTTGCGCCAGCGCAGGCAGCGCGTCCTCTTCCACTTTTATCCGGGCGAGTTTCGCCACTTTGGCGGCGGTATTCTGATCTATCGACATCGGGTGCCTTTCTTAACGGTCAGGCAGCGTTTACCCGCCCTCTGCGCGGGTCGCAAGACTGTGCGACGCCTTAGCGGTCGGTCTCGGGCGTTTTCGGCAATGTTCGCGCCAAGGCCAACCCGATGACTGCTAAAACCGACATCGCGATAAAGGCGTAGGTGTAGCTGCCCAGCGTGTCAAAACTTGCACCCGCCGCAATTGGTCCAATCGCGCTACCGATCGTGCCAAAGAACAGCACGGTGCCGAAAATCTGCCCATGCGCCTTCATGCCAAAGTAAAACGCCACAGTTGGCGAAATCACCACAAACAGCGCCCCATGGGAAAAGCCATAAAGCGCGGTGACAAAGAACAGCGCGGTCGTCCCCGAAATCACCGCAAACCCCGCAAGCGCGGTCGCCAAGATAACAAGGCAAATGCTCAGCGCATTGCGCGCGCCGATCCGGTCGATCAGGACGCCGACCACCAAACGCCCCGCCACGCTGGCCCCGCCGATGACCGACAACAGCGTCGCCGCTTGCGCCGTGCTTAGCCCCAAATCCATCCCATGCGCCGCCACATGCAGGGGCACCGTCATCAGCGTCAAAAAGAACAGGAATTGGATTAACCAGAGCTTGCGCAACGTCAGTGTGCTTCGTGCCTCAGCGAACGCCAAACCCTGCGCCTTTCTCCCCTGCGCCACTCCGCGGGCTTCGTCTTCGTGCGGGTAACGCATCAGCATCGACGCGAGAAACAAGACCGCCGCCGCGAATGCCCCGAGATAGACAAACGTGCTCCGCCACCCGACCGCCGCGATTAAAGCAGCTGCAACCAGCGGCAGCGCCATTTGACCCGAGGCCGTGCCGATCTTGGCAACCGCCGTCATGATCCCGCGCTTCTTGTCAAACCAATGCGCGATGGTCGACAAAGTCACCACATCATGCGCGCCCAAACCAATCGCGATCAACGTCCCCATGATCGCGAAATAGTGCCAAGGCGCAGAGATCTGCTACAGCGCCATCAGGCCGACGCCAAAAAACAAGCCCGTAACGCTCAGCACGCGACGCGGTCCCAGCCGGTCGCTGAAACGCCCCAGAACAATTGCCAACGTCCCCATCATCAGAAAGGCCAGCGAACTGGCGCTGGAAATCAACGTGCGCGACCAACCGAACTCGGCCTCAAAAATCTTGACGTAGAGACCAAGGCTGAACAGCGACCCGATGACGATGAACTGGGTCGCAAAGGCCCCCGCCATCACGAGACGTCTCGGGTTCATGCCACGACCTCGGTGTTTTGGGTTTGAAGACGGTGACGGCGGTAAACCTCGATCATCCATCCCAGCATGAGGGCGTTCAGGATGTGCCACAGAAAATGCGTCCCCAGCGGGAAACTGCCGCACAAGGGCGTATCAACCGTGCGAAACACCAACGAGACAACAAGCACCAAGGCCCCTATGGCCAGACCTCGGGCGACCTCGGGTCGCTTTTGGCGCAACAAAAAGGCATAGACCAAGATCAACAGTGGCACCGGTGCGTATCCGGCCGAAGACCCAAGGACACCCAAACTGGCGAAAATCGGCACGGTCGCGGCGGCGTAGGGGAAGAACAGCGCTGTCAGAGCGAGCGCGGGCACGGGTCTGAGTTGCCAATAGGCATGGTTGGCGACAAACACATAGACCAGAATATAAATCAAGATCGGCAGCACATCCGCAAGCGACGCCCACTGCGTGGCAAAGGTGTGAAACAGAAAACTGCCGACCCCGATCACAGCAAGGATCGCCGTCAGCGCCGTCGCCAACGGCATCCCCTGCCCTTTGATGCGCCGCCACATGATTAGGGCCGCGATCAGAAACGCGAGATTGCTTGCGGCGTTCACCGGCTCGGCCCAGAACGAGAAATCCACCCGCTCGCAATAGCCGTCGATCTGTTCGACCCAATCCAACGGTGCTTCCCCTTCTGCATCTCCGTGCTAGCATGTCTGCATCAAAG
>JBELFK010000061.1:0-1671 GCA_042092935.1 Paracoccaceae bacterium
GGACCCCTGGTTCCACAAACCAGTGCTCTAACCAACTGAGCTAAGGCGGCACACTTCGATCTTGCCAGAGGAATTATGCGACTCACGCAGAAGGGTCAATGGAAAAATCGGCTTTATTTCCGCTTCGTTAGATAGAGAAGCGCGATGCCCAGGCCGACGGCCCCCAGCACGGGTGGCGTGATGACATTGACCATCACCGAGATGTTCGCGATGACCGAGGTGACGAAACTTCCCGATTGCTCACCCAGCAGCAGGTAGACCAGAACGACAAATCCCAGGAACACGAAACCGGTCTCGGTGACTTGCCGAAAAACGGTTCTGACCGCGCCCATTAGGGATATGAATTTGTCCATTCTGACCTCACTGGTTTTCCTGCCGGATGAGCAGTTTGCTTACTTCTGGAATAGCCAGAGAATGACACCCAGCGAGATCAGACCGGCAAGGCCTGCGCTGCCAAGTTGGGTAACAAGCGCGGTGATGTTGCCAACAACGTCACCAAGAAACGCCATGTTGCTTGCACCGACCAACAGCGACGCGACGACGGCCAAGGCCAGCAGCGCGATGCCGATTTCGGTCAATGACCCAATGGTCTTTTTTACATTATCAAGCATACTCTTCCCTCTTCGTTTGTGTTGATTGCGCCCTGTTTCGGGCTGCATTGGCAGAGGCAAAACTTGCATCCGCGCCGAATTGTCGTCAGCGGATTTTCGCTTAGTCAAGGAAAATCGATTGAATTTGCCCTAGATTTGGGGCTTGCTGCCCGAAAATGTCTAAATATAGATGCATTTCGCAATAATGTTTCGGCGGCAATCCATATTTATAGTCATTTTGATAAGTTTTCTCAGCGACTCACGCTTCATCGTCGCTGGGTTTTAGGCCCAGGCCTTATCTTGCAATATCTGTGAACAGACGATACCCCGAAGAAAGCAATCGGAGGCATTGATATGGGTATCAATTCGGAAAGTGACATTGAAGCGAACCTGCAAATTGGTCCGACCGATCAAGGCATGGTGCGCATTTTTGTCGAGGCCAAGGGCATTGAAGTGCCGATGGATTTCACAGCGGAAGAAGCCGAAGAAATCGCCGAGGAATTGCGCGCCGCTGCCCAAATCGTGCGTCGCTAGCGGCTATTTGTGGCGCTCGCCCGGGCCGATCAGTTCAAACTCGGTGATTTCAAATTCGTAATAGCCGGTTCGGTCGCCCTTTTCCGCGCGGGCAATCAGTTTTCCGTCTTTGTGAAAGATCGCATGAACCGTTTGAAGGGCGCGATAGCACCAAAGCGTTTCGCAATTAACTTGGCGCCCAAGTTGATTTCGAAACGCCCACGACATCAAGAGGTCCTGTGTGCTTCTCCACATTGTTGTGTCTCAACAATATGGAGAAACCCTTTAATCGCCGTCGGGGTAATAGAATTTCACCATCATGGACCGTCTCCTTATAGGCGGGGATCGCGGTAGTCGCGCAAACGGCGGGCGGCGTGAAAGGCAAACTTGCGGATCATGACCTTGCGCCGTGCGGCGGCCATTTTATCAAGCGGTGCGGGGCGGATGAGTTCGGCGTCATAGGGATCGGCGATGATAAGGCCGGTTTCGGGCGGAAGCAGATCGACGGGGAAGTCCGCATCCACGGCCCAAAAGTAACGGTCGCACCATTCCAGATAGCCCTGCCACT
>JBELFK010000061.1:1771-16290 GCA_042092935.1 Paracoccaceae bacterium
CCCCCGCGCTATCGCCGCTGATAAGCCGCCAGAGACCGGCGACATCAAAGAACAAAAGCCCAGCAACAAAGGCCGCTGAGATCGCGAAGCCAATCGCAACCTGTTGAATGTAGAGTGAAATGAGTTTTGGCATTGCAGACTCCTTGCGCTCAGGATCGGCCAATCTGTCGCTTTTGACAAGGCTCAGGCGCAGAAACGGCCAAAAACCGCCAGCGGCTTAAAACGCCTCGGGTTTGGCCTCGCGGGCCATGTGATCCAGCACGGCGTTGACGAAATTCGCCTCTTTCGCGTCGCTGAAAAAGGCCTTGGCCACGTCCATAAACTCCACAATCGCGACTTTGGGAGGCGTGTCGCATTGGGTCATCTCGGCACCGGCGGCCCGAAAAACGGCGCGCAGGGTCGGGTCGATCCGCGCGATGGGCCATTTCGCAACAAGGGCACGGTCGGTCATCTGATCGATTGGCGCCTGATAGTTCACAGCGCCTTCGACAAGGTCGCGGAAATGATCGACATCGCCGTCGATCATCTCGGCGCCATCATAGACCGCGCCAAACCGGTGATCGAGAAATTCCCGCAGCACTTGTTCGACTGTCTGGCCAGAGGCCTCCATCTGAAAAAGCGCCTGAACCGCGTAAAACCGGCTGGCAGATTTTTTCATACGTTTGTCGATGCGTGCTGCGCCCATGACGGTCGTTATCCCTAGACTTTACCAGCCAGCTTCAATTCGTCGGCCGGCTTGAACCCAACGCCCTTGCGCTGGCCGCCCCACTTACGGCTGAGCGCAATCAGATGCAAGGCCGCAGCCGCCGCCCCGCCACCTTTATTTTGATCCGCCGTATCGGCGCGCACCTCGGCCTGAGCGCGGTTTTCGACCGTCAGGATGCCATTGCCGATGCACAGCCCCTGAAGACCCATCAACTGAATGGCGCGGCTGCTGTCATTGCAGACCGTTTCGTAATGGGTCGTTTCACCACGGATCACGCAGCCCAGCGCCACGTAGGCGTCAAAGTTCGACAGGCGTTCGGCCATGGCAATCGCGGTTGGAACCTCAAGCGCGCCGGGCACTTCGATCAAGTCCCATGTTGCGCCTGCGGCCTCGATCTCGGCCTTTGCGCCAGCGATCAGGCTGTCGGCAATATCTTTGTAATAGGGGGCCACGACGATCAGCAGTTTGACCGGTTTTTCAAGCGCAGGACGGGGCAAGATGTAGTGCTGTTCAGCAGTCGCCATGTTAACTCTCCGAAATCGGGCGCGTGCCCGTGATGTTCAGCCCAAAGGCATCGAGACCGACATAGGTCGTCTCGGGGCTATCGGTCAGCAGGATCATATCGTGGACGCCCAAGGTCGATAGAATTTGCGAGCCGAGGCCGATCTGCTTGACGGTGCGCGGGCCTTCTTCTTCGTCCGAGAACACCTTTTTGCGCGGCTCACGGAACAAGCAGACAACGCCCCGCCCCTCGCCTGCGATAATGTTCATGGCCATGGACAATTCATCGGCCGGTTTAGGACCAAGCCCGAGAAGATCTTGCGCGACCCGTAGTGAATGCGTGCGCACCAGCACAGGTTCGTCCGTCGAGATATCGCCCTTAATCAGCACGATGTGTTCGACCTCGTGGATGACATCGGTGAAGATGCGCATGTCCCATTCGCCACCGAATTCCGACAGCGTCGTCTCGCGGGCGGTTTCACGCACCAGATTGTCATGGCGGCGGCGATAGGCGATCAGGTCGGAAATCGTGCCGATCTTCAGGTTGTGCTTTTTGGCGATCTCAACAAGATCGGGCAGACGCGCCATGCTGCCGTCTTCATTCATGATCTCACAGATCACGCCCGACGGGTTGCGCCCTGCCAGCCGCGCGATGTCCACCGCTGCTTCGGTATGGCCCGCCCGTACCAACACGCCGCCATTGCGGGCGCGCAGGGGAAAGACGTGACCGGGGGTGGCGATTTCGGCGGGGCCTTTGTCGTCATCAATGGCCACGGCCACCGTCAACGCGCGGTCCGCGGCAGAAATTCCGGTCGACACCCCTTCGCGGGCCTCGACGGAAACGGTAAAGGCGGTTTCGTGACGCGAGCTGTTGAACGTCGACATCATCGGCAAGCCAAGGTGATCGACACGGCGCGATTCAAGCGGCAGACAGATCAGCCCCCGCCCATAGGTCGCCATAAAGTTAATCGCAGCCGCATCGCAGGCATCGGCAGGAATAACGAAATCACCCTCGTTCTCGCGGTCTTCGTGATCCACGAGAATGAACATGCGGCCATCCTTGGCATCCTTGATGATCTCCTCAATCGGAGAAATCTGGTCGCGCAGGCTGGCCTCGACAGGCCCGGGGGTTTTGAAGTCGGACATCAGGGATTCCCTTTGGTTTCAGCTTCGCGGAATATCGTGTTTTGCAAGGGAACTAAAGCCATGACACGACGTTTCTTAGCCCGCAGGGGTCAATTGCGGACGTTCGGGCGTTTCGCCATGCAAACCTAGAAAAGCTGGTGATCCAGAATGGTCGCAAACACGCGTCGCGATGTCAGGTCGAGATAGCAGCCAAACCAAATCTGCCCACGGATGGTGCCATCGCGATACTGGCTGTAGCGCCAGCCGCATTCCGCGTCGCGGTAGGCGTCAAACGCTGCAAGGGCCGCGTCATAAAGGACGAGTGTCTCGGGATCATCCGCAAGACCTTGGCGCTGCAAGCCAGTCTCGACCGCCAGAATCGAGTCCCAGGCGGCGGCCATGGCGCCGCTACAGGTGTTCATCGCATAGGTCGAATATTGCCCTGCATTCATACAGGTATCCAGCATCTCTCGCTCGGCCGTCAGACAATCTTGCGGCGTGTCCGAAGCATCCAGACAGGTCGCCAAGCTGGCAAACGCCGTCAGATACATTGCGCGGCTCTCAAAGGTTTGAACATCCGCTATGCGGTCGTTTTGCAGCCAATCGCGCTGGTTCGCCCGAAGCGAGGCGAAGTATTTGTTGCTTTGCGGCACCTGCTTATAGGCGGCCGCCATGTCCTCGTCCAATTGCGACAGCTCTGGGCTGTTGCAAATCGCGTGCTCAATCTCGGTGGCGGCCCTGGCGCAATCAAAACTCGCTGCCTGAGCGCCCGTTGCCAAAAGCCCCAAGAATACCACCCATAGCCACCGCATTTTGCAAGCCCTCACGTGCCGACGCGCGTCCCGCAGCGCCCTGTGTCATCTGTTAGCCTAGCAATCCCGCGGGGGCTTGTCTGCACTGACGCGCAAGGATGGTATCGCCAAGGTGCAGGGTTTTCTGTTGCTTCAGGAATTTGCAAAAGTTACGACATTGCTAAGCTAACCTGCAAAGGCGACGGATGATGGCGACACAAAAACTCTATGCTGGTGTGAAACTGCGTGAATTGCGTCAACGGCTCAGCCTGACGCAAAAGGACTTTGCCGCCAAGCTGGGGGTATCACTGCCCTATCTGAACCAGATGGAGAACAACAACCGACCGATATCCTCGACCGTGCTTTTGGGGTTGGTGCAAGAGTTCGGATTTGATGTGACCGAGCTTTCGTCCGGCGACGGCGAACGCATCGTCAGCGATATGCGCGAGGCGCTTGCCGATCCGATTTTCGCCGAAACCCAGCCGCCCTTGGCCGATCTCCGGCTTGCGGCCTCGAATGCGCCGACTTTGGCGCGGGCGTTTCTGGAATTGCACCTGACCTATCGCCAGACCCATGAGCGCCTTGCGTCGCTGGACGAGGCTTTGGGGCGCGAGGACGCCCGTGTGCAGTCCAGCCCCTGGGAAGAGGTGCGCGACTTTTTTCACTATTGCGACAACTACATCGATGCGGTCGACAAAGCCGCCGAGAATTTCGCCACCCAAAACACCGGCCGCCTGAGCCTGCGCGACGCGGCCATAGCTGCGCTCAAAGCCCGCGGCATCGACGTGCGCTTGGAAAACACGGTCACGCTGCGCAGGTTCGACGCCGAGCATGGCGTTTTGTCGATCTCATCACTGGCCGCCAACGAGACACAAACCTTTCAGATTCTGCTGCAACTGGCGCTTCTGACGCAGGACAGCCTGCTTGAAGCCACCCTGGATCTGGCGCGGTTTCAGACCGACGAAGCCCGCGCCATCGCCAAGATCGGTCTGGCCAATTATTTCGCCGGTGCCGCCCTGATGCCCTACAACGCCTTTCTCACAGCCGCGCGTGAGCATCGCCATGACCTCGAAATTCTTTCGCATCGTTTCGGGGCCTCGATCGAGCAAGTCGCGCATCGGCTTTCGACGCTGCAAAGACCGGGACAAAAGGGCATTCCGTTCTTTTTCGTACGTGTCGATCAAGCGGGCACGATCACCAAGCGCCACTCGGCCACGCGGCTGCAATTCGCGCGTTTCGGCGGGGCCTGCCCGTTGTGGAATGTGCACCGCGCCTTTGAAACGCCGGGGCGATTCCTGCGCCAACTGGCGGAAACGCCTGACGGTGTGAAATACTTTTGCCTTGCGCGGGATGTGTCGAAACCCGGTGGCTCTTTCGGGGCGCCTGTTCGACGTTTCGCCATTGGTCTCGGGTGCGAAGTCGCCCACGCAGACGCCCTTGTCTACGCCGACGGCATGGATATTTCACCGCGCGGCACCTTTGAGCCCATCGGCATTAGCTGCCGCATTTGCGAGCGCGCCAATTGCCATCAGCGGGCCGTGCCGCCACTGGAACGCCGCCTGAGCATCAACGAAAACGCGCGGGGCATTCTGCCCTATGAGGTGCTCTGACATGGGTGATTTTTCAGGTCTCAACGTGGTCATCACCGGAGGCGCGGGCGGCATCGGCACGGCTTGCGTCAAGGCGTTCGCCGCCGAGGGCGCACATGTTTTTGCGCTCGATACCAGTACCGCGATACTGGACAAAGCCCTTGGCGGTCTGGACGGCCAGATCACGCCGCTGGCGGTGGATGTCACGGATCGGGATGCCCTGAACGCGGCCTTCGCGCGTGTTGCACAAGCCGGGGGTGCGGATGTTCTGGTCACGACGGCGGCCATTGTGAAACCCGCACCGATCCTTGATTTCGATCCCGAGGACTGGGACCGCATCCTTGACGTCAACCTGACCGGCACCTTTCATTGCTGCCAGTTGGCGGGCCGCCAGATGGTCACCAAGGGCAAGGGCCGCATCGTGACCGTCAGTTCGGTCAACGGGCAAATCGCCAACACCGGTCGCGGGGCCTATTCCTGCACCAAGGGGGGTGTGGATATGCTGACCAAACTTCTGGCCGCCGAGCTTGGCGACAAGGGGATCACCGCCAACGCCGTGGCCCCGACCCCTGTCGACACGCCGATGATCCGCCAGGTCCACGGCCCCAAGGACCGCGAGGTCTGGCATCAGCAAATCCCTGCGATGCGCTATGCCCAACCCGAGGAAGTCACGGCGGCGATCAAATTTCTTGCCTCGGACAAGGCCGCCTATATCAACGGGCATATCCTGAACATCGACGGCGGGTTCATGGCCTCGGGCATTTTGCTGCGCTAAAAAAGGGCACCGAAAACGGCGCCCTTTTCATATGGTTCACAGTTGGATCAGCGACGGCATTCAGGCCGCAGCGGTCAGCAGGTGGTAAAGCTCGTCCTTGAGCGCCGCGCGTTTCTTGCGCAGTTCAACTTCGGCCAAGTCTTCCAATGGCTCGACGTTGGTTTCTGCACGATGAACGGCCCGATTTATGTCGTGATAGTCGTCGAACAATCGCGAAAAATGCGCGTCGTTCTGTTTCAATTCGCTGATGCGATCAGCATGTTCCGGAAAATCCTGGGCCAATTCATGCGGCGTGTTTGACATTGAGCGCTCTCCTTTTTTGTCTCGAAAAGAAGCCTATTTCAAACGCCCCGAGGGTGCCTTGACAGGGATCAATTCGACCCTGTTATCGCTGCTCGTTTTGCCAATTTGGATGCATCCATGGTTCCGCGTTTGACGGGGCCAAAGGCGTTTTGCCCAGAATGTGATCCGACATTTTTTCGCCGACCATGATTGAGGGTCCGTTGAGGTTGCCATTGGTGATACGTGGGAAAATACTGCTGTCGGCAACGCGCAAAGCCTCAACGCCAATCACGCGCCCCTTAGGATCAACGACGGCGCTTTTATCATCGGCGCGACCCATCTTGCAGGTGCCGCAGGGATGAAAGGCGCTTTCAACATGTTCCTTGATAAAGGCGTTCAGGTCTTCGTCAGATTGCGCCTCTGCGCCGGGCTGGATTTCGTGCTTCACGAAGGGCTTGAACGCCTCTTGCGCGAAGATTTCACGCGTCATGCGGATCGCAGTGCGGAAGTCGGCCCAATCTTTTTCTTGCGACATGTAGTTGAACAGGATCTTCGGAGCCGCAGCGGGATCAGCGCTGGCAAGCCGCACATGCCCGCGCGAGGGCGAGCGCATCGGGCCGACATGGGCCTGAAACCCGTGCCCCTCGGCGGCGGCCTGACCGTCGTAGCGCACGGCAATGGGCAGGAAGTGATACTGGATGTCGGGATAATCCACACCCGCCTGCGAGCGCACGAAAGCTGCACTTTCAAACTGGTTAGACGCCCCCGGACCTGAACGTGTGAACACCCATTTCGCACCGACATAGGCTTTGCCCAGAAGGCTCCAATATTTGAACAGGCTCACCGGTTGCGAGGCCGCCATCTGGATATAAAGCTCAAGATGGTCCTGAAGATTGCCGCCGACGCCCTGGCGGTCGGCCACAACCTCAATGCCGTGCTCTGCCAGATGCGCAGCTGGACCAATGCCCGATAACATCAGCAACTTGGGCGAGTTGATCGACGAGGCTGCGAGGATGACCTCGGCGTTGGCGTGAATGATCTCGGACTGCGCCCCATTGCGGATTTCGACACCTGTCGCCTTGCCGTTCTCGATCACGATCTTTGAGGCGAGCCCGCGTACCAAGCGGCAGTTGTCCCGTTTCAGCGCGGGTTTGAGATAGGCATTGGCGGCGGACCATCTTTGACCCTTGAAGATGGTTTGCTCCATCGCGCCAAAGCCTTCTTGCTTTTCACCGTTGTAGTCGTCGGTCACCTGATAGCCCGCTTGTTGACCGGCCGCGACAAAGGCCGTCACCAGCGGGTTGTCACGCGTGCCGCGTGTCACGTGCAGCGGGCCGTCATTGCCCCGCCATGCGGGGTCGCCACCCTGCCCGGCGTCGTCCCATGTCTCCATGCGTTTGAAATAGGGCAGCACATCCGCATAGGACCAGCCCGCCGCGCCGGAGTCGTTCCAATGGTCGTAGTCCTTGGCGTGTCCGCGCACATAGACCATGCCGTTGATGCTGGACGATCCGCCGATCACCTTGCCGCGTGGACAGACCAGACGCCGCCCGTCGAGATGCGGTTCAGGTTCGGATTTATAGCCCCAGTCGTAGCGCCGCATGTTCATCGGAAAGCTCAGCGCGCCGGGCATTTGAATGAGGGGGCCGAAATCACTGCCGCCGAATTCGATGATGATGACCGATTTCCCTGCCTCGCTAAGACGATAAGCCATGGCGCAACCCGCGCTGCCCGCCCCAACGATCACATAATCCGCTCGCTTGTCCGACATTCTTCATCCCTGATAAACTTTTCAGTTCATTTTAAAGCGTCTGATCCGGCTGAGGTGTCTTTTGCCGACGTTTCAGGACAGCTTCGCGCCAAGCGATGAAACTGACCGAGGCGACAATGATCCCGCCGCCCAGAACCACATAGGGGTCGATGGCTTCGCCAAAGACAAGGCTTCCAAGCATCACGGCCCAGACAAGCTGAAGGAAGGTCACGGGTTGCGTCACGCCTACGGGGGCCGCCTGAAAGGCCCGCGACATTGCATAATGCGCGAGGGTCGCCAACACGGCGACGCCGGCCAGAACACTGACCTCGTAAAGCGTCGGGGCCAGCCAGACCGAATAGGCAAGCGGGGCCAGCCCGATGGAGACGGTGATTGTCAGCATCGCGACCACCACCGTTGCGCTCAGTTCATCGCTGGCGCGTTTGGCCAGTATATAGGACGCACCAAAACCGAGGGGTCCAAAGATCATGGCGATATGCCCGGGGCTGAGCTCTCGAAAGCCGGGGCGCAGGATAACCAGCGCACCGATCAGCGCAAAGATCACCGCAATCGTGCGACGCGCGGCCAGTTTCTCGCCCAGAAAAAGGGCTGCGGCCAGCGTGACGTAGACCGGAGACACGTAGTTCATCGCCGTCACATCGGCGATCGGAATACGCGCCATTGCAAAGAACCACATAATGACGCCGCCGGTATGGGCGGCCCCGCGCAGGCCAAGGAGACCAATCTGCTTGCGGGTCATTCTTGCCGCGAACACATGCTTCATCAGCGGCAAAACAAGAATGATCCCAAAGGCATAGCGAATAAACGCCGTCTGCGCGGCGGGCAGCCGCGTGCCCAACACTTTGACAAGGGCGGTCACCCCGACAAAGCAAAGACCCGTGAGGATCATCCACAGGATGCCCGTCAAAGCGTTCTGAGGGGAAGCAGTCGTCATGCGCGCATCAAGACGCAGAAACGCAGGAACGACAAGCGATTTACACGAACACCAGGCTGTAGGCGATGCCCCACATGACAGCGCAGATCAGCACGTCCAGAACGCGCCACGCCAAGGGCTGCGCAAACAGCGGCGCCAGGAACCGCGCACCATATCCTAGCGAGAAAAAGAACACGAAACTTGCCAAAACCGCCCCGAGGGTGAAAGCGAGCTTGGCGTCATACTGCGCCGAAATCGAGCCGATCAGAAGCATCGTGTCGAGATAGACATGCGGGTTTAACCACGTCAGCGCCAGACACGTGACCATCGCTTTGGTCAGCGAGGGCGCTGTGCCTTTCGCCTCGAGCGTTTCACCGCCGACGATGGCCGCCTTGAGCGACATGGCCCCATAGCCGAACAAAAACGCCGCACCGGCCCATTTCACTATATCGACAACGCCGGGCACCTGTGTCGTCAGCCATTCAAACGCCAGAACGCCTGCGACGATCAAAATCGCGTCGCTGAGCGCACAGGTCAGGCTGATCGCCAGCACATATTGCCGCTTCAGACCCTGACGCAGCACAAAGGCGTTTTGCGCCCCGATCGCAAGGATGAGCGAAAACCCAAGTGTAAATCCCGCTGAAAAAGCGCCGCCCATGCCAATACCTTTCGAGGGTCCCAAAAGGCCTAGTACGCAATACAGGCACCCCGATCAAGGCGTGATCTAGGCGGCTTGCTCCGCGGCCGTCGCAAGAACGTATGAGCCTGCTTTTGTTTGCGGCGCGTGCCCGACAAAGCCCTTTTTAATCAAAGACTTCAGGCTTCGGTGAAAGGTCGGTTGGGTCATTTGACTTAGCAACATATGGTTGCGAATATCATCTGACTTGGCAACGCCGCTGCTGGGATTCATCGCGACCTGAACCGCATAAAGAACGTCTTTTTCGTTTTGCGAAAGATCGCCAATTCCGAGTTCTTGCTCCATTCCCAGTAACAACTCACGCAGCTGGGCAACGCTTAAATACGCTTGGGCCGACACATCAACACTCCTACCCGGTGAAGACTGCGCGCTTGAAACAAGCTGAAAATGCGCATCACAGGGCCATACATAAAAAAATCCAGACGACAATTTCGCCGCCATGCCTAAATATGCGACCGCCCCTGCCGCCGTAGTTGACCTAAGGGAAGCAATCGCGCGATGACCATAGCCCAGAGATCGATTTCGATGCAACCCTACCGTGAAATTAATGCTGGCACTAAGCAAAAAAAGGCGCAGGGGGCTGCCCTGCGCCTTGTCAAAATGACTGCGACCCGCTGCTTAAAGCTGGTCCATAACCTCGTCTGAGGCTTCGAAATTCGTTGTGACCCGCTGAATGTCGTCGTCGTCCTCAAGCGCGTCCACGAGACGCATGAGTTTTTGCATCCCCTCCAGATCAAGCTCGGTGGTTGTCGTTGGCTTCCAGATCAACTTCGTCGATTCACTTTCGCCCAATTCGCCCTCGAGCGAGGTCGCGACCTCGTTAAGGTCGGTGTCGGCGCAAAAGATGACGTGGCCGTCTTCGGTGCTTTCGACGTCTTCGGCCCCGGCTTCAATCGCGGCCATCATCACGGTGTCAGCGTCGCCGACCTCGGGTTTGTAGACCACTTCGCCTTTGCGATCGAACATGAACCCGACCGAACCGGTTTCACCGAGATTGCCACCGTTCTTGGAAAAAGTTGAGCGCACCGTCGAGGCCGTGCGGTTGCGGTTGTCGGTCATCGCTTCGACGATCACGGCCACACCGCTGGGGCCATAGCCCTCGTAGCGGATTTCTTCGTATTCATCGCCTTCGCCCGCCATCGATTTCTTGATTGCACGGTCAATGACGTCCTTTGGGACGGATTGAGACTTGGCCTCTTTGATTGCCAACCGCAGGCGCGGATTGTTGTCGGGATCAGGATCGCCCATTTTAGCCGCAACGGTGATTTCCTTTGACAGCTTGGAAAACAGCTTCGAACGCAACGCGTCCTGACGCCCTTTCCGGTGCTGAATATTTGCCCATTTTGAGTGGCCGGCCATCGACGCCTCCAAGTCAGATAATCAATCAGTCTGGAACTCTATATGTCAGGCCGTGGTCGGGTCGCAAGCCGGTAGCATGAGGATCAGTCGATCCGATAGCCATGTGCCGCCGCCGTCGGGTGGATTTCCTCGGTCGGATCGCGGCCAACGATGCGTTTCTTGCGCAGCAGAAACAGCTTACCCCAACTGCGCCAAGTGCCGACTGACAAGGCGTCGGGATCAACGGGAAAGCGCATTTGCCAGTTTGGGGGCAGCGGCACGCCGCAGGCCTCAAGTTGTTCAAGCATCCAGATCAGAGGAATATTCGACAGCAACCGCGCCGGCATATAGCCACCAAGCATCCCGCCAATGTCCCCATGCGTCCCGCGAAACCACATCTGCACGACCCGCGCATCCGCTGGCCCCACGCATTTCCAGCGCACAGGCTCAAACACCTCGCGGGTTTCATCCAGCGCAAGGGCGTGAAACCCCTTTTTCACCGATCCGCCCAAACGGTGGTTGTGGAATTCGTGATTGGGTGCCGAATAGCGCCACAGCACAGGTAGGCGCACACCCAGCGCCTTGACTGTGTCCCATACGCCGATCATCTCGATCTCGGTCTGGGAATGGCAAAAGGCGGACTTGAACGCCTGCACCGTCTCACTTGATGCTTGCGATTGGTAAATCCGGTAGGCCTGCCGCACGTTGCGCGTTGTCGCGGCCTGAGGCTTTAGCAACCCCACCGAATCGATCACCCCCGCCAGCGAGCGCACAGCATAAGCCCCGCGCGAATAGCCGATCAGGTAAATCTTATCGCCCGGGCGATAGCGCGACGCCAGATAGCCATAGGCGCTGCGAATTTGCTTGTTGATCCCGCGCCCCATCAACACCGCCGGAATTTGACGCCACGAGTGCAACTGCACACCCGCTTCATAGTAAAGCGACACTGGATAGCCGACCTCTTGCAGCAAGCGATAGGTCATGCCTGCATTGGTTTCCCAACCGGGCACCATCGTTGACATCGTCCCGTCCAGAATGATGACATGCTTGATCGGTCCTTTCCCACGGGTGGGCGCCGAGCTTTCCTGGCGTGGGGTCAGCCTCAGCCACTTGAGGATGCGGGTTTTGAGGGGGTCTTCCTTCATGCGCGCGCTCCTAACGTGACCTGGCCCGCCAAACGGGCCGTCTCAATCAGGATCAGGCGAAAGTTTACAAAATCTTTCGCCAGCGCTGCGTTGCGGCAGGGGCAAGGCGTTGCGCCGTGGACTGCGTCAAAAGACAGGACGAACACCCCCGAAAACCAAAGAACAGATCGACTACCTTTAGCCTAACGCTTGGTGAATGACTGTCCAGAGGCGTTGCGCCCTACCCAAGCGTCACGCGCAACAAGTCGCCGTAGCCATTGAACGCTGTCGCCGTCGCCGTCGAATAGGCGCCCATGCCTGCCAAAAGCACATAATCTTCCTCGGCGATGTCGGCGGGTAGGAAAATCTCGCCTGGAATTCGGTCGAGACTGTCGCAGGTCGGTCCATAAAGCGTGAAGTTCTTATGCGTACCCTGTTTGGTTTTCCCTGCGGATGTGACAACCAGATGCCGGTCCATTTCGCCCAGATCGCGCCATTCGGCCATGCCACCATAAATGCCATCGTTGAGGTAGAGCAGGCTGTCGTGTTTGATCGCCTTAACCCGCACCGCGAGTTGATAGCTTTCCGCCACCATCGCGCGGCCCGGTTCGCAGACCAGCGCCGGACGGCTGGCCCCAAAGACCCGACACACGGTTCTATCGATGGCGTCAAAGATCGATTCAATATCCGGCGCGTTACCCGTGCGGTGCGCCGCGTAGCCGCCTCCGACGTTCAATCGTGTCAGTTCGACACCAGCCAGCACCGCGATATTGGCGCATTCCTCGATGTAGCGTTGCCACGCCAAGGGGCTGCTGCATTGTGTACCGGGGTGAAACGTCATGGCCGGGGAAAATCCAGCGCGCGCAACAGCTTGCAACAGATCGACGGCCAATTCGGGATCGGCACCGAATTTTTCGCCAAAGTCGTAGACCGCGCCGGTGACGGGCAATTTCAGACGCACCGAGACTTCGCCGGTCGCGCCGCCCTCGATGAGTTTATCAAGCTCGGACAAGCAGTCCACTGACCACGAGGCCACACCATGCGCCACGCCCTCACGGATTTCGGCGCGACTGCGCACTGGATTATTATAGTGCAACACCGCGTCGGGCGAGACCTGCCGCACCCGTTTCATCTCGGCAGGCGAGGCCACGTCAAAGGCTGTCATCCCCGCCACAACGAGGTTCTCGAGCACTTCGCGGCTGTCGTTGGCCTTGACCGCATAGGTCACCAGACCGGGAAAGCCTTTGACAAAACGACCGTAGCTCTGGGTCAATTTGGGAGGGTCAAAGAATAAAACCGGCTGATCGGGCGTTTTGGCCTTCAGATAGCTGATTGCGCTGCTTGTCGGGGTTCGCGACTGGTACATTTCTGCCTCGATTAAGTTGCCTAGCCCCATCATTCAGGCCAAAACTGTGCGAAACGAGTGGCAAACACAACATAAATTCACTGGAACTTTCGGCAGAATCGCGGTAGTTTTCGTCATATGGACGATATTGACCGAAAAATCCTTGTCGCGCTCAGCGAAAACGCCCGCCAATCACTGGTCATTCTTGCGCGCAAACTGGGCTTGGCGCGAACAACGGTGCAAAGCCGGATCGACAGGCTTGAAACCTCGGGCGTGATCCAAGGCTACACGCTGCGGCTTGGCCAATCCGAACGGGCACCGCTTAGCGCAACCGTGTTGATCTCATACGAGCCGCAATCCGGCCCGGCGCTGCTGTCGCGGCTCAAGGCGATCCCGCAGGTCCACGCGGCGCGCACGACCTCGGGGCGCTACGACATGCTGATCGAACTTACGGCACAAACGACCACGGAAATGGACGAGATTCTGGACCGGATTTGTTCAGCCAAGGGGGTCAAAGGCTCGGAAAGCCTGATCCACCTCAGCAATAAGATCGACCGCGGTGGTGCATAGGGCGGAAAAGCCTGCCCGACGCCTTCCCCTTCCTGCCCTGAACCGCTAAAGCATCTGCGACAGATTTTAGACGCAGGAAGCGATCCGATGGCGATGGAAAAGACCTTTAACGCAGCCGAGGCCGAAGGGCGGATTTACAAGGCTTGGGAAGACAGCGGCGCTTTCAAAGCGGGCGCAAACGCCAGCCGCAAGGAAACCTTTACCATCATGATCCCTCCGCCCAACGTGACCGGGGCTTTGCATGTTGGTCACGCGTTCAACAACACCCTGCAAGACATCCTTGTGCGCTGGCACCGGATGCGTGGTTTCGACACGCTTTGGCAGCCGGGTCAGGATCATGCGGGCATCGCCACCCAGTTGCAGGTTGAAAAGAAGCTGAAAGAGGAAAGCAACCTGCGCCGCACGGATATGAGCCGTGAGGATTTCCTGAGCAAAGTCTGGGAGTGGAAAGACCAATACGGCAACACGATCATCGAACAGCTCAAGCGGCTCGGGTCCAGCTGCGATTGGTCGCGCAACGCCTTCACAATGTCCGGCGCGCCCGGAGCCCCTGAGGGGAATGAGGGCAATTTCCATGACGCCGTTATCAAGGTGTTTGTTGAGATGTATAACAAGGGCCTGATCTATCGCGGCAAGCGTCTGGTCAACTGGGACCCGCATTTCGAGACCGCGATTTCGGATTTGGAAGTCGAGAATGTGGAAGTCGCCGGTCACATGTGGCACTTCAAGTACCCTTTGGCCGGTGGTGCGACTTATGAGTATTTGGAGAAAGATGAAGACGGGAATGTCACGTTCCGCGAGGAGCGGGACTATATCTCGATCGCCACAACCCGCCCTGAGACCATGCTGGGCGACGGTGCGGTGGCGGTGCATCCCTCGGACGCGCGGTATGCACCTATCGTCGGGCAGCTTTGCGAAATACCGGTGGGGCCGAAAGAACATCGCCGCCTGATCCCGATCATCACGGATGAGTATCCCGATCCCGATTTCGG
>JBELFK010000062.1:0-16067 GCA_042092935.1 Paracoccaceae bacterium
CGGAGACTGAAAGATATGGGCAAACCCCGATGTCGGTCGGGTGGTCAACCCACCAAAGGGTGCGCTTGCGGCCTGAGCATTCCCAAGCTGCGATTTGCGCAAAACCGGCAGGCCCGACAGGTCTTCAAGGCTTGTAATGCTGGGCGCATCGACCTGCTCCAAAGCCCCTCCATAGCCGCCGAGCGCTTTGGCGCGGCCGATCTGAGCCGGCAAGAGTTTCGCGATGTCGGCCGCGCGTTCGTCGGCGCTGCGAACCTCTAGGTGATCGAAATACTTGCTCATACCAAAGCTCCCTGGCTGTTAGCGCTAAACGCGACAGCTTGACAAATTGAGATGTTTTTATGCGTGCGGCAAAAACGGCATACTATCGCATGCAATTGTATGCCGTAAAATTTGAACCGGCGGTTATCACGAGGACAGGATTCGGAATGGGACAGACAGTGATCGACAAGGACGCGCTCGACAGACGCATCTTCTTCCACGACGACCTTCAGACCATGGAGGCGGATTTCTCGGATTATACCTTTGAAAACTCGACAAGCGTGAACAGCTTTTACGACCGGCTTGAGGAACGCATTGCCCAAACCGGCGAGGAAAAATGGTTCTTTCTTGTGAACCTGTGTGGCACCCGCATCGACCCAAGCGCCTGGTTCGCCTATTCCCGCCGTGGCCGTGACCTGAACATGGCCCATTCCATGGGGTCGGTGCGCTTTGATGCCTCTGAGATCACCGCAAAACAAATCGAGCGCGCTGCGAATACCGAGGCGTTTGACCCGAACCTGTTCACCAACCGCGACGCAGCCATCGAGCGGATCAAAAGCCTGCCCAGCACGCGGCGCAAGCGGATCATTCACGACCCCAACTACACCGAGGCCGATTTTGTCAGGCGTCTGCGTTTCGACGCCGAGCGGGTCATTATGGACGTCGATTTCAGCTACATGACGTTTCATCACTCGCGGGATGTGAATGATTTCTACGATTTTGTGGAAGACCGGATCAAGGAAAGCGACCGCAAATGGTTTTTCCTTGTGAACCTTGAGGGCTGCCAGATTCTGCCCGCGGCTTGGGTCCAATACGCCCATCGCGGCAAAAAGCTGAACATCGCGGCCTCTCTCGGGTCGGTCCGTTACGCGCCCGGGTCGGAAACCGAGGAAGAAATCCGCATGCGGTCGGAAAGCCAGGACTTCCGCCCCAACCTGCGCAACACGCGCGAAGAGGCCTTGGAGCGGATCGAAGAAATGCGGGCTGAAATTATCGCGGAAATGGGGGGTCAAAGCTGAACCTTTCCGGCAAGCACAAGCCGCTGAGGGCCTTTGCCCTCAAGCCGGATCAGGTCTCCGCGTACTTCCAATTCCAGTTTCACCGTTGTCACATTCCAGCCGATTGAACCCAATCGGTCCCTGTCCTCTTTGCTCAGTTGCCTGGCTACCAAATCCGGTAGATCGGCAAATTTCACCTCTCCCGTCGCGATCACCTCGATGATTGCGCGTCGGACCAAGTCGAACCGCCATTGCGGTATGTTGGTGACACCCTTTCGACCCGGTGTCGGGGTCCGGCAGGCGACTATGTTTTCGCCCTGCCCCATTACGCCAGCCAGCGTTTGCGTCGGCGATAGCTGCGCACATCGCGGAACGATTTTCGCCCCTCGTCCGACATGCCCAAATAGAATTCCTTGACGTCCGGATTTTCGCGCAGCTCTGCCGCCGGGCCGTCCATCACGATGCGCCCGCTTTCCAGAATATAACCGTAGTGTGCAAAACGCAGCGCGACGTTGGTGTTCTGCTCGGCCAGCAGGAAGGTCACCCCTTCGTTTTCGTTGATCGACTTCACGATCTCGAAAATCTGCTCAACCAGCTGCGGTGCCAACCCCATGGACGGCTCGTCCAATAGGATCGTTTCGGGACGCGACATCAGCGCGCGCCCGACAGCCGTCATCTGCTGCTCACCACCCGAGGTGTAGCCCGCCTGAGACTTACGGCGTTCCTTGAGACGCGGGAAATAATTGTAGACCATTTCCAGATCGGCATCGATGGCACCTTTACCGTCGGTGCGCGTATAGGCACCTGTCATCAGGTTTTCCTCGACGGTCAGGTGCTCGAAACAATGACGCCCCTCCATCACCTGAATGACACCCTTTTTCACAAGATCCGCGGGGTCTGCGTCCTGCACCCTCTCACCGCGATAACTGATCGAGCCTTTGGTCACTTCACCGCGTTCTGATTTCAGAAGCGCAGAAATGGCTTTCAGCGTGGTTGTCTTGCCTGCTCCGTTGCCACCAAGCAAAGCGGTGATACCGCCCTTGGGAACAGAAAGGCTGACACCTTTCAGAACAAGGATCACGTGGTTGTAGATCACCTCGATATTGTTGACCTCTAGCAGGGTCTCGTCTGAGGGGGCAGCGTCCAGCATGTCCGTGTCTTTCCTTAGAATTCACAAAGTTGTGGTCTCCGGCCCAGCACAAGGCGGGCCGGAGAGGAGGTTGAGATTAGTTGCAACGCTCTTCGATGTTGTTCTCGGCAGCGTAGGCAGCCGAGTCTGCTTCGATCAGCGGACCGACAACACTTGCATCAGAGGCGATGAAGTCCGTAATCAGGTTCCACTGCTGGGCAGTCGCATCCCACTGCGCGACTGCGGCCATGCCGTCGCCACCGTGGTTTTCGCAGGATACCGAGAACTCGGGACCGAAATCGGGAAGACCAGCGGCCTCCATTTCAGCGCCTGTGATTTCCAGTGCTTCCATCGCATCGCGCATATCAGCGGCGGTGATTGCCGACACACCTGTCGCTGCCTGCGCATCTTTCACAGCTTCAGACGCCAGGAAGGCTGCATAGACACCGCGGTTATAGAGAACCGTACCGATGTTGGTTCCGTCGCCAGCGGCGAGGTCTCGGCCAACAACAAACTCGCGGATGTCGTCAAAGACAGGGTAGTCGCTGCCCACGTTGTGGAACTGAAGCGATTTGTAGCCATCCGCGCCGTCGCCTGCTGGCAGAACGTCGATCTCAGCGCCGGACCACCAGATACCCATGAAGTTTTCCATTGGGAAACGGATGTTTGCGGCTTCCTGAATGGCAACCTGGTTCATAACGCCCCAACCCCAGAACAGGATATAGTCAGGCTTCTCGCGGCGGACTTGCAGCCACTGCGATTTCTGCTCTTGTCCGGGATAGTCGATCGGGATCGCGTTGAACTCAAAGCCTTCGATTTCAGCCAAACGCTCAAGCGTTGGGATCGGCTCTTTGCCGTAGGAACCGTTGAAATACATCAGCGTGATCTTCTTGCCTTCAAGCGATCCGCCAGAGACGTCCTTGAAGTGTTTCACACCAACCGATGCGCCATCCCAGTAGTTCACAGGGTAGTTAAAGACGTTGCCGAAGACCTTGCCGTTTTTGGCTGAAGTCCGGCCATAACCTGCTGTGTGAAGCGGGATGCCGTCTGCTGTCGCTTTCGGGATCAACTGATAGGTAATCCCTGTCGACAGCGGGTTATACATCAGCGCGCCCATGTCTTTGGTCGACTCATAGCACTCAACGCCTTTTTCGGTGTTATAAGCCGTCTCGCATTCAGGAACGCTGACCAATTCGCCGCCAATACCGCCGTCGCGCTCGTTGAGAAGCGTGAAGTAATCGGCGTAGCCGTCAGCATAAGGAATACCGCCAGCAGCGAAGGGGCCGGTGCGATAGCTGAGCGATGGGAACACAAGTTCCGCCATCGCGGGGCCTGCGGCCATAGTGACGCCGAGCGCCAGAGCTGTAAGTTTAATCTTCATCGGGTAATTTCCTCCCTTGGTTATTTCCGATGTGGTGCGGCTGTTACCCCGCAAATGGTAGGCCTGCCCCGCATCAATGCGGGAAAGGCCAAAGCCGTAGCTTTTCTTTTGCAACGCGCCAGAGCTGGGCAAGCCCATGTGGCTCAAGCACGAGGAATACGATGATTAGTCCGCCCACGATCACGAGCTGGAAATGCGCCACGATATCTGTGGGAACGCCAATCCAGTCGGCACCGACCACTTTGAGCAGTACGGGCAAAAGCACGAGGAACGCCGCACCGGCAAAACTGCCAAAGATCGACCCCAATCCGCCAATGATAATCATGAACAGGATCAGGAAGGACTTGGTGATGCCAAAAGCCTCGCCGGTTTCAGCGGCCCCCAGATAGACGGCAAAGAACAGCGCGCCAGAGATGCCAATGAAGAACGAGCTGACCGCAAAGGCCGTCAGTTTTGCCTTCAGTGGGTTCACCCCGACGATCTCGGCCGCAATGTCCATGTCCCGGATTGCCATCCACTGACGCCCCAACATGCCTCGGGTCAGGTTGCGGGCCAGCAACGCCGTGATTGTCACAAAGACGAGACAGATCAAGTAGACGGCCCAGGCATTCACATTCGGACCGGTGACAGCCTGACCAAACAGCATACGCTCGGGCGCGCTGATCTGACCAGAGGCCGAGTAATTGTAAAACCACGGCACGCGGTTGAACAACCACACGAGGAAGAACTGCGCCGCCAATGTTGCCACCGCAAGGTAAAACCCCTTGATCCGCAGGGACGGCAAACCGAACAGCACCCCGACAACCGAGGTGATGCCCCCCGCAATGACGATGTGAAAAACAATGTTCACGTCGGGAAAGGCTGTCATCAACTTGTAGACCGCATAGGCCCCAACCGCCATGAACCCGCCGGTGCCCAAAGACACCTGTCCGCAATAGCCGACGAGGATGTTTAGACCGATCGCCGCAATCGAATAGATCAGAAACGGCAGGAAGATCGCGTTGACCCAATAGTCATTGACCATAAAGGGGATGATCGCGAAGGCCACGAACATGACGGCGTAGTAGCGATAGCGGTCGAACTTGATCGGAAAGGTCTGATCGTCGTCGATGTAGGTCGTTTTGAAGTCACCTGATTCACGATAAAACATCTCAGATTACCCTTCTAGCTTCTGGGTGTAAGTGTGGGGCGCGGCCCAGTGGCTGATCCGTACATAGGACATCATACCGATGAAAAATCCGACGGCGGCGAGCACCACGGCAATGGTTATCTGCCCAGTGCTGAGGTCGCCTGCGGTCAGGGCGATGTAGCCAAAGGCCCAAAACCCCATCCACGCGATCACGTTGAGAATTGCGAGAAACTTTATCACCCGTCACACCCTCTCGATGATTTTTTCGCCAAACAGCCCTTGCGGACGGAAGACGAGGAAGATCAAAGCCAGCACATAGGCAAACCAGTTTTCAGTCGCTCCGCCGATCATCGGGCCGACGGCGAATTCGAACAGTTTTTCACCGACACCGATAATCAGGCCGCCTACAATCGCACCGGGGATCGAGGTAAAGCCACCGAGCATCAGAACCGGCAGCGCCTTAAGCGCGATCAGCGACAGGCTGAACTGAACGCCCGACTTTGTGCCCCACATGATCCCGGCCACAAGCGCGACAAAGCCCGCAACCGACCAGACCATGATCCACACGAAGTTCAGCGAGACTCCGACCGACAGCGCGGCTTGGTGGTCGTCCGCGACCGCGCGCATCGCACGGCCCTGTTTGGAGTATTGGCTGAAGATCGTCAGCGCCAGCACAAGGATCGCCGCAATGATCGTCGCGACAATATCCAGATTGTCGATAAAGAAGCCGTAGCCGAAAATCCCGAAAGTGAAATCATCAATCGCAAAGTTGATCCCCTGCGGCAGACCGACGTCCAATCGCTTGATTTCCGATCCCCACATCAGGTCGGCAACCCCTTCAAGGAAATAGGCCAGACCGATCGTCGCCATGAACAGGATGATCGGCTCTTGCCCGACAAGGTGGCGGAAGATCAGCCGCTGCACCATCCAGGCAAACAGAACCATCACCCCGGCTGTCAGCAAGATCGCCGCCAACACGGGCACTTCCCAACCGAAGTAGTGAATATTCGTGCCCAGAATGGCGTTAATCAGAGGCGCAAAGGGCACCTGCCCGTCCATGATCCCGACAAGCGTCATCGCCGCGAACAGCGCCATTACCCCTTGGGCGTAATTGAAAATTCCGGATGCCTTGTAGATCAGGACGAACCCGAGGGCGACAAGTGCATAGAGGACTCCGGCCATAAGACCGTTCAAAAAGACCTCAATTCCCCAAATAAACTGCTCAGGCATTACGAGGCCCCTTCTGGTTTGGTCGCATACATGCGATAGATCGTGAATTGTTCTTCCTTGAACCAATAGCCGCGCGCATGGACGTCAAATCCACATTCGGTGCAGTGGCCATCGTAGGAAATCCGCACATTGCCATTTTCGTCCGTTGAGCTTTCCGTCAAGGCAAACGGGCTGTCTTCCCGCTCAAGCCAGAATTCGAAAAAGGCGGTCATATCCTCGGCGGTTTCGTCGAAGGCGTTAACCCCGCAGTTTGTCGGCTTGTGCACGATCATGACGTAGCGGTCGTCAACGCCGTAATACACGGCCCCAGCGCTGCCAAACAAATGCCCGGCGGCGACGTCATCGGGCATCTGATTCAAGCGTGTCACATCCGGCGGCGCCCCGAGAAACATCTGCGACATGCAGCGTCCGGCGAACATCAGGGATTTCTCGCTGCTTTCAATGCCCGGCGTCGCCTGCTCTTGCGCTTGCGCCGTGCCGACCGTGGCACCTGCAACAGCCAAAGCGGCCAAAGCGATCCGCACCAATCCCCAGATATGCACAGCCCTAGTCATGCGCGACACCAAGATATGCGTCGATCACGTCCTGATTGTTGCGCACCTCATCGGGCGTGCCATCGCCGATCTTCTTGCCGTAGTCCATGACGACAACCCGATCACTGAGATCCATCACAACGCCCATGTCATGCTCGATCAAGGCAATGGTGGTGCCAAACTCGTCGTTCACATCCAGAATAAAGCGGCTCATGTCCTCTTTTTCTTCGACGTTCATCCCGGCCATTGGTTCGTCCAGCAACAGGATCGACGGCTCGGCGGCCAAGGCCCGTGCCAATTCAACGCGCTTCTTCAAACCATAGGGAAGACGGCCAACCGGCGTCTTTCGGATCGCTTGAATCTCGAGAAAATCGATGACTTCCTCGACCTTGCGGCGATTGGCGATCTCTTCCTCGCGGGCTTTGCCATACCACAGCGCCTGCTGACCGATGTTCGCCTTCATATGGGTCAATCGACCCGTCATAACATTGTCGAGCACCGACATGCCCTCAAACAGGGCGATGTTCTGGAACGTCCGCGCGATCCCCTGTGCGGCAACCTGATAGGGGCGCATCGTCGGGCGGCGGGTGCCCTGATACCAGACCTCGCCTTCCTGAGGATGATAGAATCCCGAAATCACGTTCAGCATCGACGATTTGCCAGCCCCGTTCGGGCCAATGATCGCACGAATTTCACCCTCGCGAATATCAAACGAGATGTCTTTGATCGCCACCACGCCCCCGAAGCGGAGGGTGATATTCTTCATCTCCATCACCACACCGCCGATCTTCCGGCCGTCTTCGGTGATATATTCTTCTGCTGCTGCACTCATTGCGCACCCCCGCGCATCTTTTGACTTGAAATATCCCCGCCGGAGGCTCCTGCCCCAACGGTCTTCGGCTTCATCTGATCTGTGCTCATTCCGCAGCCACTTTCGACGTGGTTGGCACCACTTTGGCGTCACGAATGCTCAGCGTCGCCTTGATCGCGCCCTTGCGCCCGTCTTCATAAGTGACTTCGGTTTCGGTATATTGCTCGGATTTGCCGCTATAAAGCGCGTCGATCAGATCGCTGAACTTCTCTTCAACGATCCGGCGGCGCACTTTGCGTGTGCGGGTCATCTCACCGTCGTCGGCGTCCAGCTCTTTGTGCAACACAAGGAACCTGTGAACCTGACAACCAGACAGCATTTCATCCTGCGCGACACTGGCATTCACCTCTTCCACATGCGCCTGAATGGTATCGAGAACCTGCGGATGCCCCGCCAACTCCTGATAGGATGCATAGGCGATATTGTTGCGCTCGGCCCAATTACCGACCGCCGTCAGGTCGATATTAACGAAGGCCACGCAAAAGTCGCGATCCGCGCCAAACAGCACGACCTCAAGCACATTGGGAAAGAACTTCAGCTTGTTCTCGACATACTTCGGCGCGAACATCCGGCCATCGGCCATTTGGCCAACGTCTTTGGCGCGGTCGATGATGCGCAAATGACCTGATTTCTCTTCAATGAAACCGGCGTCGCCGGTGGCAACCCAGCCTTCCGGGTCTTTCGTGTCGGCGGTGCTTTCGGGGTTCTTGTAGTATTCAACAAAGGCCCCCGGGCTGCGATAAAACACCTCGCCATTCTCGGCGATGCGCAGCTCGACTCCGGGGGCTGGCACGCCAACCGTATCTGCACGCACCTCGCCGTCGGGCTGCACCGTGATAAACACCGAGGCCTCGGTCTGACCGTAGAGTTGCTTCAGATTGATCCCGAGCGAGCGGTAGAAGTCAAAAATCTCCGGTCCGATTGCCTCGCCCGCTGTGTAGCCAACGCGCACCTTGCCAAAGCCGAGGCTGTCTTTCAGCGGGCCGTACACCATCAGATTGCCAAGCCCGTATGTCACGCGGTCCATAAAGCCGACCGGCTTGCCGTCCAGAATATCAGGGCCGACGCGTTTCGCGTGCGCCATGAAATAGTTGAACATCCCGCGCTTGATGCGGCTGGCGTCTTCCATGCGGATCATCACTTGGGTCAGCAGACCCTCAAACACCCGTGGCGGCGCGAAATAATAGCTCGGCCCGATCTCGCGCAGGTCCGTCGTCAAGGTCTCGGGGCTTTCGGGGCAGTTGACGCAAAAGCCCGTCCAATAGGCCTGACCGATCGAGAAAATGAAATCCCCGACCCATGCCATCGGCAGATAGGCGAGAACTTCGTCGCCCGCCCGCAGACCGTCAAACTCGGACGAGGATTTCGCAGCCTCGATGATGTTGCGGTTTGACAGCACGACGCCCTTTGGCTTGCCCGTCGTGCCCGAGGTGTAAAGCATGACGCATGTGCTGTCGTAATTCAGCGCGGCGACGCGGCGCTCCATCTCGGGGCGCAATTCGTCGCGGGCGGCATGGCCTTGCTCTTGCACATGGCGGTAATCATGCAGGCGTGTGTGATCGTATTTCCGCATACCACGCGGATCGAGATAGATCATATGCTCGAACTGGTGCAATTGGTCTTGGATCTCGATCACCTTGTCGACCTGCTCCTGGTCGCTGGCAATTACAAACCGCGCGCCGCAGTGACCCAGCACATAGGCCATTTCTTCGGCAACCGCGTCTTGATACAGCGGCACCGGCACAGCGCCCGCCATTTGGGCGGCAACCATCGACCAATAAAGGTAAGGACGGTTGCGGCCGATAATGGCCACATAGTCGCCCGGGTTCACACCCATGTTGATGAAGCCAAGCGCCAGGTTTTCAATCTCGGTTTCAGCTTCAGACCAGCTCCACGACTGCCAAATGCCGAATTCTTTTTCCCGATAGGCCGCTTTCTCAGCGAATTGGGTTGCATTGCGTTTTAACAGCGCCGGTACAGATGTGTACCCGTCGGCCGAAGACGGTTGTGCCAAATTTCTTTCCTCCCACAGGCCACCATTTCGGGTGGCAAACCGCTTGCGCGATTCTCTGTCCCTATTCGGGCCTAATCTGAGGCTAGGCGTCAACTTTTACCTGATGTTTTCCGAAACCTAACGAATTGTAACAAGTGGGCCAGTTCGTTTGACACGCCGCGCTCCATCGCTAGGACTGAGGTACGGAGACACTGGATGAGACAGACGAAATCACAAGCCGACGCATTGTTGCTGGCGGGCATGAACCTGATTCAACAGGCGATCTCGGTCTTTGACCAAGACATGCGGCTGGTGGTTTTCAACCAACCAATGACCCGTATGTTTGACCTGCCCGAGCATATCACCGCGCTGGGCACCTCGTTCGAAGATGTCATTCGTTATCTCTCGATGACCGGCGAATACGGCGAGATCGACGACATCGAAGAATTCGTCCGTGCCCGTGTGCAACGCGCCAAGTCGTTTGAGCCGCACTATATGGAGCGCCGCCGCTCAAACGGGCAATGGATCGGCGTCGAGGGCACGCCCCTGCCCCAGGGCGGCTGGGTGACGGTCTATACCGATATTACTCGTATCAAGCAGCAGGACTCGATGCTGCGCGCGCATTCCGAGGAACTGTCGGATCAGGTCTTGGCGCGGTCCGAGGAACTGGCCGCTACAAACCGCCAGCTTGAAGCCACCATCGGGGCGCTCGAGGAGACCAAGCGCCAACTGACCGAGATCGAGGCCCGCACCCGTCTGACCACCGAAATGATGCCGGCCCATATCGCCCACGTCGGCTTGGATCACATCTACACCTATTCGAACCGGCGTCTCAGCTCGGTGCTGCCCGGACGCCCCGGCAATGTCGTCGGAATGACCTTTCCCGAGGCTGTTGGGGAAAGTGCTTTCGCGCATATCCAACCCTACTTTGAAAACGCTCTGGGTGGGCAAGGCAGCGTCTTTGAATTTTCCGACCGCGAAAGTGCGCGTCGCATTCGTGTTGCCTTTACACCGGATCGCGATGAAGGCGGCGATATGCGCGGCCTCTATATTCTGTCGATGGACATTACCGAGGAAACCCAGGCCCGCGCCGCATTGCAACAAAACAAGCGGCGTGAATTGGGGGCGCAATTGACCAGCGGTCTGGCGCATGATTTCTCGAACCTGCTCACGGTGATCCTTGGAATGCAGTCGCGTCTCAGCGGCATGGACCTGCCCAATGATGCCGCAACCTTGGTCACCAACACCCTGTCCGCCGCCCGCCGCGGGGGCACTTTGCTGAACCGGATTGCGGATATGACCGGCACCCGAGTCCCCAAGCCGGTTTCGACCGATCTGGATCGTTATTTGCATGACCTTGCAGCCATTGCCCGCCCGAGCTTGCCCGATGGTCTTGCGCTCAGGGTCAATGCCCTTGCCGGTGCGGGGCCGTTCCTGCTGGACAATGGTCTGCTGCAAGACTCGCTTATCAACCTGATCCTGAATGCCCGGGACGCCTGCGGAGATCGTGGCCAAATCACCCTGACGGTCTCGGCGATCCGCGACACTTGGGTCGAGTTTCTTGTCGACGACACCGGTGTTGGCTTTTCAGACCGCGCGTTAGAGCACGCGCTGGATCCGTTCTTTACCACCAAGGGCAGCGAAGGCTCGGGCCTTGGGCTGGCGATGGTTTATGACATGACCAAAACCGTCGGCGGCGAGGTGAAAATCTCAAACACCCAGACAGGTGGCCGCGTGTCCCTACGCGTCCCCTTGCGCCGCGCGCGCGCCAGCAACGAAACCGGCCTTGTGCTGCTGGTCGAGGACAATCCCGATCTGCGCGGCGAAATCCGCACCATGCTCACCGAGGGTGGCTATTCCGTCATCGAAAGCACCAGCGTCGCCGAGGCGCGGCTGTTGGCGACCGAGCTTCCCGACATCGCGCTGGTTCTGTCCGACATCCAGCTTGAAGGCTCTGAGACCGGCATTGATCTGGTCGCCGACCTCAAACATCTGCCGAGCTATCTTATGACCTCATTGCCCTTGAACGACCCGCTGCATCGCTCGGCCCACGCCGTTGCTCCTGTGTTGCCAAAGCCCTTCACCCAAACCGACCTGATGGGATTTCTGTCATGACCAACCCGCTCGTCACGATTTTGGATGACGAACCTGACATCCGTGAAATGCTGTCCCACGCCCTCGAAGAAGCCGGATTTCGCACCATGGCCTTCGCCCGCGCCCGCGAGTTTGAGGCCGCGTTGCAGAAAACCACACCGGATGTGTGTCTCGTTGATCTGTCGCTCCCCGACCGAGACGGGCTGACGCTGGTGCACCGATTGGCGCTTGAACAAGGCGCGATTGTCATCATCATCTCGGGCCGTGCACAGGTGCAGGATCGCGTGACAGGGCTAGAGCTCGGCGCGGACGACTATATCATCAAACCCTTTGAACCTGCCGAAGTCGTGGCCCGTATCCGCGCACGTCTGCGCAAAGACCGCGCCCCGGCCCCGGCTGGCAACACCGCGCATTTCAATGGCTGGGTCGCACATTTCGACCGCTATGCGCTGCAAGACGAAACCGGCGCGGAAACCCCGTTTTCGCACGCCGAGGGCGAAGTCCTGCGCCTGTTCCTCGACAACCCGAAACGCCTGATTTCGCGCAATCAAATGCAGGAACAACTCGGCGGCGCGGCTGGCGAAAGTTTTGACCGCGCGATGGATGTGCGCATTTCACGCCTGCGCACCAAGTTGCAGGAAGACCCCAAGAACCCGCAGTTGATTAAAACCATCTACGGGGCGGGCTACATCTTTTTGGGCGAAGTCGTCTGGAGCTAATGCGTCCCACCTTTAAGCTGAGACGGGGGCAAGGCCGGACGCTTTCATCAGCGCGCCAGGGCCGTCACGGTCTCGGCAAAGCAGGCATCAAGCGAAGCACCGATTTCAAAACGCGGTTGCACCTCAAACATGCGACGGGCCGCGTCGCCGCGGATGCGGGCGCTTTTCCAGTAGTCCTCGGTGGAAATCAACGACTGCACGGGGCTGGCAAACGGGAATTTTCGACCGGCTGACATGCTGGCCGCCCCCGCAAGCAAGCATGACGAATAGGACGTTGGACACGACGATTCACACAATGCGACCAGCGGCGTCCAGGCATCCACCTTTTCGGCGTTGATCTTGATAAAATCCTGAACCTCGCCGTCCAGCCCGATCTTGCTGATCGCCAAATGCGTGCCAGCCAGCAAGATTTCGGGGGCCAAGGCATCGCGCTGAGACTGGAACATCGTGAACAAATCATTGCCAACGGACCCGTCGGCATCCAGCGCATCAAAAGAAGCGAGGCTTTGCGTCGTCGCCAACCGGATCGGCGCGACGATTGGATCAAGTCCGTCTTCATATCTTGTGATTAAATCCAAGGTCTGACGCAGAAAGAACCCATCGTAAAGTTTAAACACAATCTCGGTCGCCAGATCGCTTTCGCCATAGCTTAAAAGCGTCGCGACGGCGGCATCGGCCTCGGGTGAATAGTCCGACCCGTCGGCGCGTTTTGCGACGGTGTAGTTGGCTTTGGAGTCAACAAGCGCCTTGGCCAAATCGGACTGGGTCCGAGCTGTCTCAAGCCAGGATACGCCAGACAGGCCACCGGGCAGCCGCAACAGATCGAGCCGCTCGGCGCGGGTCATGTCCTTGGTCACGTGGCGATACATGTGCGGTTCTTCGGCGATCCGCGCCAGTAGGATTTGCGCGGCGGTGTTGCCGTCCTGGGCCAGTGATTTCAACGACCGTAACGCCGTCAGATCATCGCCGTCCAACCAAGCGGCACACGCCTCAAGAAACCCGGCGTCGTCTTGTCCGGATATGGCGGGCGTCTCGGCCCAAACCGCGTTGCTGCTGAGTAAAAACCCGATTGCCAAAACGTGACGTAACATGTTGCCTCTCCCCAAAAGCCTGGGTCACCTTACCGCGAAACAGGGCTTGTGGCGAATTTACCGGCCCATTGCGGCGATGCGCCGCTTATCCTACTGCTTGGCGACAGCAAGAATGAGAGCGCAATGACCGAATTGATTCTGATACGCCACGGCCAGGCCAACACAGGCGCGACGGACGAAGCCAGCTACGACAATCTGTCGGATCAAGGCCGTCAGCAGGCCCGCTATCTGGGTGATTACTTGCGCGCGACAGGCGGCTTTGATCGGGTGATTTCCGGGGCAATGAAACGCCAGATCCAAACGGCTGAGGAACTAAACCACGACGCCCGCCCCCATACGACGGACGCGCGATTGAATGAACTCGACTACTTTGGTCTCTCCCACTGGGCCGAGGCCACCCACAACGTCGCCTTCCCAAACAGCGCCGACAGCTTTGCCTCCCAGATCCCTCAGGTTCTCGACGTCTGGCGGCACCAGCGCGTCGCGGATGATCTTGAAAGCTACGACGCCTTTCGCGCCCGCATTTTTGCAGCACTGCAAGACGCGGCCAAGGACGGGCCTGCGGTGCTTGTGACCTCAACCGGTGTGATTGCCACCCTCACCGCCATCGCACTGCACCTTGAAACCAACGCCAAGTCGAAGATGTTTTTGACCGTGCAAAACACCTCGGTCCACAAATTCGAACTGCGCGAAGACGAGTTGCATTTGACGCAATTCGGGGCCACACCTCATTTAGACCTGCCCGAGCGGCACAAACTGAAATCCCACTATTAAGGTAAACGCCATGACACATCTCTGGGTCCGCGCCGAACAACGCCCGAACGAAGAACGCGTCGGGTTGACGCCTGAAGGGGCAAAACTGCTGCTGGACGCAGGCATTCGCGTGACGGTCGAAGAAAGCTCGGTGCGTGCCATTGGCATTGACGGCTACAAGGCCGCGGGCGCTGAAATCGCACCCGAAAACACATGGCCCTCGGCCCCGAAAGACGCGATTGTCTTTGGCCTGAAAGAACTGCCCGACGACGATACGCCGCTGATCCACCGCCACATCATGTTCGGCCACGCCTATAAGGGCCAGCATTCCGGTGCCGCGCTTTTGCGCCGGTTCAACGCCGGTGGCGGCACGCTTTACGATCTGGAATACCTTGTCGATGACACGGGTCGCAGGGTCGCTGCCTTTGGCTATTGGGCCGGCTTTGCGGGGGCTGCTGTGGCCATGCGCTGCTGGGCGGCCCAAGCGCGGGGCACCAAGGCCGGAGAGGTTGGCGTCTTTCATGCCTCAAACGAAATGCTCAACGATCTGATCGAAGATTTGCAGGCCTCGGGCGCATCTATCCCCACGGCCATCGTTATCGGCGCCTTGGGTCGGGTCGGAACCGGTGCCTCGGATCTGTTTGAGGCGTTGGGCGTTCCTGTCACCAAATGGGACATGGAGGAAACCGCCAGCGGTGGCCCATTCCCCGAAATCCTCGCCCATGACATCTTCATCAATTGTATTCTGGCCCGCCCGGGCACCCCCGTTTTTGTCCCCAAATCCGCCCTGAACGGCGAACGCAACCTCAGCGTCATTGGCGACGTGTCCTGTGACCCTGACAGCGACTATAATCCGATCCCGATTTATGACCGCGCGACCGATTGGTCAGACCCAGCACTGCGCGTCGCAAGCGATCCGGTGCTGGATGTCACCGCGATCGACAACCTGCCATCGATGCTGCCCGTCGAAAGTTCCGAGGACTACGCGACGCAACTCTTGCCGACGCTTCTGACGTTGGACAACATGGATGCGGGCGTCTGGGCGCGGGCTTATGACGACTTTAAAACCCACAGCGAAAAGGTGTGACCATGACAGTTCATTGGTGCGGCGCGGGCCTCTCTGCCATTCCCGGTCTTCGAAAACTTCTCAGCGATGGTGTCGACGTCTGCGTTTGGAACCGCACGGTTTCCAAGGCGCAAGAGGCCGTCGGCGACCTGACCGACAACATCAAACCCTTCGACTTTGACACCCTGTCGGCCGAGCTTGCCGCCGGAGACCTTGTGGTCTCGATGCTGCCTGGCGATTGGCACGTGCCGCTGGCCGAGTTGTGTATCAGCAAGAACGCCAACTTCGTCAGTTCGTCCTACATCGCCCCCGAAATGCGGGCCTTGGACGCCAAAGCCAAGGCCGCTGGTGTGGCTCTGGTCAACGAGGTTGGTCTCGATCCGGGGATCGATCACCTGATGGCGCATCATCTGATCGCCGACTATCGGGCGTCAGATGCCTTTGATGCCAGCAACGATCTCAGCTTCATCTCCTACTGTGGTGGCATCCCGAAGATCCCAAACCCGTTCCGCTACAAATTCAGTTGGTCGCCGCTGGGCGTGCTGAAAGCCCTGCGCTCGCCCTCGCGCTCGATCCGTGATTTCAAACCTCTGGACGTCAACCGCCCGTGGGACGCGATTTCAAGCTACGAAGCCCCCTTGGCCACCCCCGAAAGTTTCGAGGTCTACCCTAACCGCGACTCACTGCCCTTCATGGAGGATTATCGTTTTGATCCCGCATGGAACGTCCGCGAATTCGTGCGCGGCACCCTGCGCCTGAACGGGTGGAAAGACGCCTGGGCGGATGTATTCACCGAAATCGAAACCCTCAGCGGCCCCG
>JBELFK010000063.1:0-15985 GCA_042092935.1 Paracoccaceae bacterium
TCAGGCTCATAACCTGAAGGTCGTAGGTTCAAATCCTACTCCCGCAACCAAATCTTTCTTCGTAATTACAAGAACTTAAGCCGTATCCGGGGCGGTTTTGCTCTGTCTTGCGGTGTTGCAAACCTGTGCGACACGTTTCTGAAAGATTCCAAAGGCTTACAATACCTCGCGTTTATTCCGTGCAACACCAATGCGACGTGGCGAGGCGTGGATGTTCTTGGGACGTTCTGCAGTCGGCTCGCTAAAATGAGGGATGTTACAGGCGCCAACATCCGGCGAAGCGGGTTGGGTGTTGCAGACGAGAACACCCTCCGAAGAGAGTGTGCTGAGTGATGCTGTGGCTTGCGACAACACCGCTGTTCGTAACGTTGGAGGCGCCAACCTTACGATTTGCGCTGCAGGGCCGGGCTCGTGGATTGCGCACCGAAGCAGGTCGACATGGCGAGCTTCATGATCGCGGCGCGAGCTCTCCCACGATGCTGATCTGGCGGTAAATCCCAGGTGGGGAATATCCCCGCAAGGGCGGCCATGTGGTTCTCAATCTCGCCGATCACCATCGTGATATTCCAAGTGCCGTTATATTCTGTGGCCGCTTTGCGCAGGTCGGCGCAGAGTGCCATCACCGCCGCATAGCTGAGGAGGCGAGCGAGAGGTTCCGCCCCCTTGGTGCTCTCCACCAAGAGGGTCAGGCTGGCTAGCGTTGCGTGAACATCCCGCTCCATCATGCGGCGGCAGTCCCGATGCCATCGAGGCGCACGGCAATCATTGTTGTGCCATTGCCCGCATCTTCGACGGCGATCCCTATGGGATAGCGGCCGGTGCCCGGCGTGGTGACCACCTTCGAGGTGTTGTCCCATGAGACGCGTGCGCCAAGGGCAAGGACAGCGCTGGCGGCTTTGGGCAGCGTGTAGACACCGGTGGTGGCCACTTCGGCGGGTTCGCCTTCTGTGGCGCTGTTGGCGGCCACACCAAAGAGGCTGCCCACCAGAACACCATCGCCGGATGTGATGCCTCCAGTGGGGGCGGGGACGGTGATCACGTCACCATTCTGGATAAAGGTATTCATGGGTTACACCCCTTTACTGGATTGGATACGAACGACCGAGACCCGCTTAGGGCCGAGGCCAGTGATGCGCCGTTCAAGATCGGCGAGGGCGGCAGCCATCTCGCCGTCTGTGGCGTAGGTGATGCGCTTGCCGTCATACTCGACCGTGCGTACGCCCTTGTAGCGGGCCGCCAGAAGGGCATCCCGCCACTGGGTCAGTTGAGCGAGGTCCGTCATGCTCATGCGCCTGCGTTGGCGAACCAGCCACGGTGATCGAGGAACCCCGCCCCGAAATCTAGGATCACCCTGATTTCGACGCCATCGACATCCCAGCCGGATTTGCTTTCGACCTGCGGCCCTTCGTTGCCGGAGAGATAGGCGAATTCGAGGCCGTCGATCTCGCCGGGGTCGGCGGTGACATACCAGCGGGCGGCTGAGGTCAGGCGCGGCTCCACCACGAGGCTGAGGGACCCGGCGAAAGGGTTCACATCGGCGGCTTTTGCGGGCGAGACGGTGGCGAGCCATTTCTCGGCTTCCGTCTCAAGCGCGGGTGGCACCAGCAGATAGCGCGGCGTTACCCGGATTGTGCGATCTTCGATGCCCTTCTGGGTGCGCAGCGCCAGCCGTGCCGCCGACAGCGTGCCATCCGAAATTGCCGCTCCGGTGCCCGCCTTGTTGCCATGGTCCGCGTGAAACAGCGTCTTGCCGTCCGAGAGCTTCGGCCCATTGCCAGAGTTCGCCTCGAGCAGGTTCACAAGGATGCGCGCTTCGGTCTCAGCGGCGGCTTGGCCCATCCGGCGAGCGAGGTCCGAGAAGGCGCCCAGATCATCGTTGACCAGAACCTGTCGCGTGATGCCGATTTTGCGCGCCCAGGTCTCGACCTTATAGGCCTCGCGTGCTTCGGCCATGGTGCCTGCCTTGATCTCACCGTGTTCGTTCAGCTTCTCAAGGAGCGGCGCTTCGCCCAGCATGATCTTGTTCACCGAACGGAAGTCTCGTGCGCTGGTTTGGCGGCCAAGCTGGCGAATGCCAGAGGGTGCCGCTTGGTAGCTGTCGCGCAGCACGCGGCCGACCGTATCGCCCAGGATGATTGGAAAGTCCGAGGTCGTGTGCAGGGCGCGTGTGACGAGGCTGGCAGGGGAAAGGCCCATAGTGCTTTCGCCGCGCAGGCTCAGCAGGTCCTTTGCCATGTCGACCGGCGTCGCATAAGCATAGCGGCGCGCGGGCTCGCTTAGTTGATGGCGCGGATTGATCCGAGCGTAGAGCGCTTCGCCCATCTGCCGCGCGCGCAATGCCGGGTCGTCGTGGCTCTCCCCCATCTCGACCCGGACTTGTTCTGTGCGGATGGCTGGCGAACTGCGGCGCGCCAGCGCCTCGAAAGCGGCACGGCGAGCAATGTCGGGATCGGCGTTTGCGTCAATCTGGGTGTCGACCCAGGTCTGATCGAGGCCAGCGATTTTGCCGATGGCGCGGATCTCGGCATTTGTGGCGGCGCGGTTATGAGCAGTGTTGCCGTCTGCTACACTGTGCGGGGTGCTAACCTCGTTCTCCTTGGAAACGAGGTGCGTGGTGTCAGTCATATCTGTCTCCATGCGAATAAGGGCGCCGGGATCGGCGGGTGTTGGAACAAGGGAAATCTCGTGAGGGGTCCAGCGAACGGCGGTCAGCACACGCGCGCCGTTCTCGGTGCTCTCAGACCAGCGCTCGACCGAGTAGCCGACTGAGATGTGGCGCAGGATGCCAGCCACGACATCTTGCCAGATGGGCTCCACCTCCGGCCGCGCAGAAAACTGCAATGTCGCCGTCCCCTGCTGACCATCGACGGTGGCGCTGCGCACGGTGCCGAGCACATCGCGCACAGCGGATTGGCGGTGGGCATCGAGCACGCTGGCCCCCTCGAGGCGGGAGAGGTCCACTGCATCGGAGGCGAGGCTCAGTCGTTCGACATAGGGGCCGCCCATGTCACGGCGGCGGACCGGCGCGCCGGTGGACCAGATCACCTCGACAGTGCGGGCATCGATGTCGGCGCTGGCCGGGGCCAGGTCGGCGCGGCGTGTCAGCAGGTAACCGTTGTCGTCTACAACGGATTGCTGTGCCTGGGGTGGTGGCATAAGGCCCGTATTCTGGGTTGCTCTATCATCCATTGGGGATGTCCTTCTGCTGTGTGGCAGTGGTTTGACCGAAACCCAGCCCCATACCGTCAGCGCGCTCTTGGTCTGCCGCGATCTCGGCATCGACCTGTTCGGCGTCATAGCCGCGCTCAGAGATCGCCTGGCTGCGGGATTTGAGGCCCGCGTCGATGGCGAGGATCTCGGCCTGCACATCCTTCATCGGATCGACGTAGTCGAACTTGGGCGGCAACCAGCTGCATCCCAGATAGGCGGCGGGAGCAGCGTCGAAATCGCGAGCAGGAAGATCGCCGGTCAGGACAGCGAGGCGCACGAAGCGTTCCCAGACGGGTCGGCAGAATAGATGCACAACGACATTGTGCTGCAATTGTTCGACCCTGCGGCGAAATTCCACGAGCCCGGCGCGGATCGAGGAATAGGTCACCCCCTCGAGGTCGCCAGAAACCAGCTCGTAAGGTAGGCCAAGCCCTGCTGCGACGGCGCGCAGGTGGTTCTTTACGAAGGGAGCATAAGCATCGTGCTCGGTCGGGTTGGAAAACCGGATGTCTGCGCCAGGGGGTAGGGGGATGAGGCTGCCCGGTTCCATGCCCACGGTCAGCACGCCAGATCGATTGTCGCCGGACAGGCCGCCTACCGTGCCATCGGGGTCGGTGATAAAGCCGGTGAACAGCGCCGCCACCTTGGCTTTGACCAGCGTTGCATCCTCGAATTGGTCGAGTTCATGGAGGCGCAAGAGAACCGGCGCGAGCCAGGTGATGCCGCGCAACTGCCCTGCGGCCAAAGGTTTGAAGAGGTGAAGGCAATCGGCGGCGGGGACGCGGATCGGGTCCATGCGGAAAGACCCGAGGGGATCGCCCGGACGGGCAGTTGAAACCCGATAGGCAATCCGGCGCCCGGCAGAGTCAAACTCGATGCCCGCGCGTATCCGCGCCCCGCCGCCGATATCACGATGCAAATCCGTGGGGACCTGCTCGCGATCCAGAAGTTCAATCTGAAGGGGGATGCCATCGGCGGTGTCGTCGACGCGGAGCCGGGCGAAGCTCTCGCCGCTTTCCACCATGGCGCGCACCGCCATGGATTGCAGCCCGTAGAAATCGGCAAGCCCATCCGGGGTGGCCTGATCGGTCCAGCGCAGCCAGAGCGCCTGCAGCCGCTCGCGCACCGCGCGGTCGGGATGGGTAGACTGGGGCTTGATCCCGGCGCCGATGACATTGCCGACGAGGCTTTCCACCGCCGCCGCGACCCAAGGGTTGTTGCGCGCATACCAGCCCGCTCGCCGCGCGGCAGGTGTTGCCCCCGCAAGGATGGCCGTGTTCAGGCTGTCCAGCGTGCGTGGCTGATCCCAGCGCCGCCCTTGGCCCGCCGCGTCAAAGGATCGGGTTGCGCTCTGGCCCAGAAGTTTTTGAAAGAGTGTCCGCATAGGCGGAGACTCTCACATCAGCACAAACAGGGGTATCAGAGCGGGTGTGAAAGATTGGGAAGGGGTGGTCCCTCACGGATCGGCTTGAACGCACCAATACAGCCTTGGCTCCTGCAGCCCTCGTGCACGGCTCGGTCGGGATCGGTGGTTGTGGTTTGATTCCTGCGCCGACAGCAATGCCGACAGTGCTGTCCATCGCCGACGCGACCCAGGGTTTGTTCCGCGCATACCACCCGGCCCGCCGCGCCGCCGCGGTCGCACCCGCAAGGATCGCCGTGTTCAGCCCGTCGACAGGCCGCGTCCTCTCCCAACGCTGCCCGCCACCCGTAGCGTCGAAGCCGCGAGCGTGTGCGAGGCCATGAAGGCGATGAAGAAGTGTCAGCATGGGCGGCAGAACCGCCCGAAAAGGACCGTCAACTATTGGGAATGATTTGTAATGTCGGTGTGTCATCGAGTAACGGGCGAAAGTTGGTGATGGCCTGAAGGGTGGCATATCAAGGCGGTGTTCAAGACGCCGACAATTCTCAGCAGAGAAAAGATACGCCACAAGTCATTGACTACCATCACGCAGCTGCCCGATCCATCTGGCTTCAGCGCCGACCCGTTCACCGACATTATCCGCGAGGGCGCGCGGAAGTTGATCGAGCAGGCAATTGAACCGCCAACTTCAAGTCGCCGCCTGAGCAGGCGTCACCAACTTTCGCCCATATCTCCGTTGTGCCGAGAGCACTAGTCGATCATTGATCCAATTGCTAGGCTGCTCAAAAATTTGAGAATTTCGAGGCGATATGGGCAAAGACTACGCAGAAGCGATCGCGGCAAGCGGCCTTACTATCTATGATCCCATTGAGATCGGTGACCCCGTGCGATGAGTTCCGACGCCAGAACTCGAGGCTATGCTCGATGAGGGACTGCGAGGCATCAGCCTTTCTGGTTTGGCGCTTCGGACACGATCCAAAGTGGTCAAGGAAAGCGTGTGCCGTGCCCTGGGCTACCCCGTGCCCGCGAGCTTCAAGAAAACACAGCCCCGCTTCGTCGGCCAAATGCTCGACACCTACGCCCGGAAGTCGAACAACCTACAGGTCTGGAACGAGGAGCTTTCCCCCTCGCGGCGCTACGAGATCCTGCGGGTCGATGAGGCTGACCAGATTGCGCGGGTCAAAGTCGTTAACGGCGAGGACCTCGCTCAGCTCGATATCACCGGAACCCTGACGCAGAAGTATCAGGCCGACACAGTCAACCTCGTCTGCGCACTGAAGGCCCCTCAGCGTGTGCCGGGGGCGCCGGAAGCTGAACCCCCTTTTTTGCGCAGCACCTTGGAGAGCTGCGAGCGGGAAATGCTGAGGCCTTCGCATCGTGCGATCTCGCCTGCGAGGCGCGACAACGTCCAGTTCGGCCGGTCTTCCACCGGTGCCGACAGAAGTGGGACCGCGACCCTGAGAGCGGCCTCCGCCTTAAGCGGCACAGGCCCCCGGGGCAATGCGCGCCCTCAGGGCATCGATCCCACCCCGGACAAAATCGCTGCGCCATAGCTGAACCGTATCCTCGCTCACCCCAAAGGCTTGCGCGATCCGTGCGCTGGTCTAGCCATCAAGCGTCAGAAGCAGCGCACGCGCCCGGTCAGCTTCCGCTCGATCCGCGCCAAAACCTTCCATGCCGCCTTCTGCTCTTCGGTTGCCGTTACAGGGGATTTTCCTGCCATGCCCAGCCTCCACGAAACAAACCAGAAACTGAATCACAGACGAAATCCGCTTGCCAGTCCGCACAAGCCCATTTAGTGTAGGGTAGTGATTTTCATTAATAACAAGCCATAAAGCTTACAGCTAAGGATCTGCTCATGTCGCCACGTGTGTCATTCGTCATCCCCACCAAGAACCGACCGGATGGAGTACATCGTGCCGTGGCATCAGTGTTGGCCGCCTTACCGGAGGATGGGGAGCTGATTGTCGTTGACGATGCCAGTGACCCACCTGCGATGTATGCTTTGAGGGAGGTTACCGATCCCCGAATGACCTTGTATGTGAACCCCGGCCCTCATGGGCCGTCTGCTGCCCGCAATTTCGGGGTGTGTCAGACGCAAGCGCCGGTTCTGATGTTCTTGGATGATGATGATTTGTTGGTTGAAGATTACTGTCTCCGCGTAATTAATCGCATGGACTCTTTGCCGGATGACTGCACCTTTGGCTTTTCCTCGTCATACCATTTGGAAGCTGACGGGTCCTGGACGGAAGTACCGTCAATCTCGCCAGAGGGGGTGCTGGGTGATGAAACGCCGCTCAAGTATCGTCAGGCCGGTCTGGGTATGGGTTTCTGGATCACGCGGGCGGCATTCGATGCGGTCGGCGGTCTTGATGAAAGGATCGTTGTCAACGAGGACACGGAATTTTCGGTGCGCCTCGCAGCGTCCGGACACCGTTGTTACTGCGATCAGACGCCAGGGGTCGTCTTGATCCATGATCCGGTGCGCAGCGCGTCTGATCAATCCAGCATCACCAAGGCATCCGGTGCGCAGGCCAGATATCGCGGGTTTGAGTATATTCTTCTGAAGCACCAGGACTTTCTAAAGGACCATAGCGCATTTCGCCGAAAAATGTTCACACGCGTTGTCAAATACCGCGTGCGTGCCAATTTTGTGGCCGGTTGGTTTCGATTTTGCGCACAGCATCGTCCGGTTAGCGATGTGGTTCTTTACATCGTGCCCGGGTCTCTTTGGCTCGGCCTGTCAAAGCTCGTACGGCGTATGTTCTAATAAGTGTAGGGGTAAGGTTTCAAGGGTTTCCCGGTTAACATGCGCCTTAGGTTCGACGGGTCCGGGCGAGGCTGACGCTGGGGCGTCGATGCGGCTGTGATGTTCAACGTGGGTAGCTCCTTTTGGAACCGTTCCAACCATTCCTCGGTTATCTCGTCACGCTGGATCTTGAGGGGAGATTCGGGAATTGAATCGATTGTTTCGCCAGCATGTTTTGCTATGGATTCCACGTAGGGATTGGGTGCTCCGATTAAATCCTCGTAAGTAAAATACGTAACGTCGATACCGCGGATCGCCGTATAGGACCGCCAAAATTCGTAGGACCGGTTCACGAAGAAGAAACATCGAGCGATCATCATCGCGTCATAGACAGCATCGCGTTTTGCTGTGCCGCTTGATTTCCATTGTTCCGTCTGAATGCCGCGCGCATAGGACACGGCCTGTCGCATCCTGTCGCGGCGATCAAGCATCAAGATGTTGCAGTCAAAGCGTTCGATCAGGTTTTGAACTAAATCTTGTCCGTAGATAACATTGAAATAGTGTGGATGCGCCGGAAAAATCTTTGCACAGAAATAACCGTTGGGTGTGCTTGCCTTTGCGATCATCGCATCAATGTAGGTGTCGCGTGACGCATTCTTCAAATGTTTCGGCCATGCCCAGCGGGCGAACCATTCCTCTGAATTACCAAGAACACCTGTTGCTTTTGTTAAAGATCCGAGCCAATTCGACCCTGATCTTCCTTCGGTAAGAATCAACGTCCCCCTACGAATTAGGGTATATCCTATCATTTTCCGCTTCCTTCAAAATAATCTACTTCATCTGCTTGATCCCGCCTTATTCACCGAACTGGCGCGAACCGGTTGCGTGCGCCTGAAAGTGCTTTAGATTCAATTTTCCAGAAACAAACCATAGGCAGCTTCGGACGCACGCTTGAGCGAAACACTACAACCAGTCATTCGGTGTTTCAACAAGACGTTGTGCATCGAATGCCGCGCCGATCAGTTGACCAGAGACCCCGGGGCGGTGCTGCTATGCGAGGTGCTGGAGCGGAGTGGCATGGCTGAAAGCGGTGTGTCCATCACAACTTATTTGAGCCAAGCTGATCGGATGATTGAAGCAACGTCAACGCGTGCCCGAACTGACGCCGTCGTGTCATTTTTCTCCTCATTCAACCTGAGCCCCATGCTGATCAGCCCGTGCAGCGCCGCCTGCGCATAGACCATGGTATCCAGCGCTTCGTTCCGTTCGCCATCGCGCTTTGGCTGCCATGACCGTATCGGCCGCCCGCGCTCGAACCGCGTCACGACACGCTCGGCGGTCAACTGCCGGAAATAATCCGCATCGAGATTGCGCCCGAAGTGCACAAACCCCGGCCCCGGATCGGTGAGCTTCAGGCGCGCATAGACCGCATCCTTGACCGCATCGACGCCCACGATGAACAGCGGGATTTTGCCCTTGTTCGTGCGTGTCGGGCGGCGCGGCCAAACAGGGATGCCCGGACCACCGCGCCCCTTGATTGCCCAGATACGGCGCGCAAGCCGCGTGCGGCAGAACTCGTAGGCCGCCTTGGTGTGGTGTCCGCCGGTGTCGATGGCCGTCGCGCGGATAGGCATTTCAGCGCCGCTATGCCCGTGGACATAGCTGGCCTGCAGCGCCAGATCGAGATCGGACCAGACGCGTGGCCCCGAGGGATCACCCCAGATCACGCGGTAATCGACCACCCAAGCCTCCTCGTCGCGGCCCCAGCCGATGACTTGCATCTCCAGCCGGTCGCCTTGCACATCGACGCCAGCGGTCAAAACAGCCACGCCAGCAGCCAAATCTGCACCCCAGTTTTCACGGCGGTCCATCAGTGGATCGGCGGGCACTGTGTCGCCTGCCTGGTCTTCCCAGGATTCGCCAAGCTTCGTGTTTACCCAGACCTGCAAACGGGCCGGGTCCTTTTTTACGCGGCCATGCTCGCTGGCAATTTCCGCCCAAGTTTCCCAAGGCGAATAGAGTGCAGACAGATGGAACCCGGCCGTGCGGCCATCGCCCTGCGCGGTCGCGCGCCATTCCCCTGCCGCCAGTAATCGGGGCTTTTCATGTTCATGATGCACGCCACCACAGGCCTCGCAGACCAGATAGGCCGCGTCGCGTTGCCCCTCCGGCCAGCGAATACGCGCCCAGGTGATCGGTGCCATGTCGCCGCATTGCAGACACGGCACGTGGAAATACCGCTGGTCGCTGTGCGCAAACGCGGCCTCAATGCGGGAATAGCCCTTCAGGGTGGGCGTCGAGACCATGTAAATTTTGCGCCGTCCTCTGAAGGTTGCGGTGCGCTGAATGGCCAGATCGACGGGATCGCCTTCGCCATCCGCATCGCCCGGATAGCCGTCTACCTCGTCCATGAAGAGATACCGCACGGGCGTCGAGCGCAGGCCCACCGCAGAGTTGGCGCCGGTCATCACCAGCTGCCCGCCGGGGAAGGACTTGCGAAAGAGGCTGTTCCCGGCATCCCGCGAGCGCGGCGATGCCACCAGATCGCGCAGGGCAGGGGTCGCCTCAATCAGCGGGTCGATGCGCACGCTGGTGTTGCGCCGCACCATATCAAGCGAAGGCATCACCAGCATGGCAATGCCGGGCGCGTTCTGGATGATATAGCCCAGCCAGTTCAGCCCGGCCTCAGAGCCACCGGTCTGCGCGCCCTTCATCAATACAATGCGCTCGTAGGGGCTGGCAGTGGACAGGGCATCCATCACCTCGCGCAGATAGGGCGTACGGTCCGTGCGCCAGCGGCCCGGTTCTGCCGAGGTGGGAGGCAGGATACGGTTGCGGTCAGCCCAGTCCGAGACCGGGATTGGCGGTTCCGGCCGGATGCCGCGCCGCCATGCAAGATCAATATCAGGCACCATCGTCAAAACTCCCCAGCGGCATGTCGGCCAAATGTTCGAGATGCTCGCGCATCATGCGGTCGAGCGCCGCAAAGGTCGCTCGAGGGTCAGCCCCCAGTTCCGCTGCCAGCAGGGGCGCGCTGCGCTGCACCCAGGCCATATGCGCGTCGCGTTCAGCACGGGCGCGCGCAAACACGGTGCGCGTGGCGGCGGCCGTGTCGATCAGCAGCCCTTGCTCCTTTTCAAACGCGAGCTTGGCGCGTTGCACTTTCACGATCTCATGCAGCCGCTTGGCATCGGCCAAGGTGGTTCCGGCCCGTGACGGGCTGAATGAGGCCGCAGTACCGCCCTTGTTGCGCCGCGAGGGATCGAGATTGGCCTCAATCCAGGCCAGCCCCTCGGCCACGTCGATCTGCCCATCCGGCCGCACGGGCAGGCCGTTGGTGATCAGCTGCGAGATACGCCCTTTGGTCAGGCCGACGCGGGTGGCGAAGTCAGTCTTGGATTCCGAACTGTTGAGTTTAGTCAATTCGGCCCCCTGACGCTGGCGGGCTTATGCGCTGCGCCCCCCCGCATACAAATCCTCCCAGGAGGAACCGCAGCTTTGCCAATCCTTCCCGAGCTTTGCCACTGAGGCAGTGTGGTCGCACCGATGGAATGACGCACCAGTGACGCATGAATGACGCACTTCCCTCTGTAAGTCCTTGAAAGTGTTGAGATGACGCACTTTTGCTCAACCTTTTCCTATGAGGGGAAATTGATTTCCCGCTATATAAAATGTTTGGCTCCAAGTGCGTCATCTCAACACTTTCAATGGGTTGCAGGCTATAGTGCGTCATTGGTGCGTCACCACTGCGTCACTGTCATGCCGACAAAGAACCGCCCGGCACTCGTGCGCTTGTGCTGAAGCCCCGGAACTTGCGCCTGCACGCGCTGAACGAAGCCGTTGATCGCGGGGATCTTGTCCGACTTGTAGCCTTCGGCCAGCGCCCAGTTGGTGAACCGCAGGTAAGCGTCGCGTGTTGCAAGCCTCGGCTCGCCATTGACGATGGGCGCGGTGCGCACGCTGGTGCTGATCCAGTCCAGCACGGGGTCTTCACCCAGCATCCATTCGAGCAGCGCATCTTGGCAAATCTTCGGAATGGTGAAATTGCGTTGGCGGATCAATCGGGAAGCGCCTTCGACAGCCCAAGCGAGCAGCAGGTCTGCTTCCTCTAGGGCAATCCGCTTTCCTATGTCGGCGATCCTCTCCTCGAGGGGGATTGTTCGCGTGAAAGGGATTACCAAAAGGCGGCGCTGCACACCGCGGTCCACACCGCCGCTGAAGCCGGGTAGCTGGTTGGCGGCAAAAAGGTTCTGCGCAACCGAGCGGAACTCTACCCTGCTCTTGTAGACATCGCGCCCGTGAACCGGTTCGCCGGTCACCACCGATTTGAAAGTGTCCGAGGCGATGGCTTCGGGCGACAATTCGTCGGAGGCATTGAGCAGTTTGCCCACAAGGCCGATGATATGCCGCTCGTCAGACATGCTTGAGGCGGTAAGCGAGCATTTCGCGCTTTCGGGTAGCAGGCCGCGCGCCAGTTCGAGGATCTGGCTCTTGCCGTTTTCAGCAGTCTTGCCGTGGAGAATGACGGCACGGGGTTGCAGGAGGCGCGTGGCATATCCCAGCGCGGCAGAGCCGCAGACCTCGGCCAGCAGATCGCATTTCGCCTGTGCATCCCGATCCCCTTTGAAGCTGCCAGACAAGAGGCGGTGGAGAAGTGAGCCCTCGGGCGGTGTGCCGGAAGCGCCTGCTTTCCATTGACCTGGTAGAGTGTGGCGGCACCGGTGGCTGCGGTGATGGCGCTCAAGATGGGGGCTGCCAGCATCGTCGAAGCGGATAAAGCCCGAGGCGCAGTTGATGCCCGCAGGTGGGTTTTGGAAGAACTCGGGATCTGCGCAAAGCGCGGCACATTCATTCAGCACGGAGTCCACCCGTGACTTGTTCAACTTGACGTTTGATGGTTCACCCGACGCGGTCATGAATATCGCGCCATCGTAAACATGGACGGGCAGCCTGATCGTATGATCCGGGATGGGTTTCCACTCCGTTTCGTCATAATGCCAGAACGCGCCCTCGGCATAGACGATCCGCCCATGGCGCTCGGTGAGGTCCTCGCGCACGCGTTTTGCAATCTCGATGTCGGAGCCGACGAACAAGTCCTTGCGGCGGTCGTCAACCGAGATAAAGGCCGCTGGCTCGGCGTTGGCGATGTATTTGCGAACTGCCTCATCCCCTTCTTGCACAAGCACATCGTTGAAGTCCTGCCCCTCGGGTGGCATCGCGATCAATACATTGCGGCCACGGGTGCCGAGGCTGCGGGCTGCGCGATTGATTTGCCGTTCGGCTTTGCTGCCTGGGGCATCGCCGTCGCGTGCAATGATGACCGTAGAGTTTGCGGGTACCGGGGCGTGGCCAAAGTTTGAGACCCCGAGGCAGGCCCATGTTTCCTGTCCTGTCGCTTGCCAGACTGAGAGCGCAGTTTCGACGCCTTCGCAGAGGACCAGAGGTTCGTTGCCCGGTAGGCGGACTGCGGAGCGCTCGCCCCACCCATCGACCGCTTTATTGGTGCGTTTCTTGACTTCAAGCGGCGCTTTTTCGCCTTGTGCGGTGAGATAAACCTGCTGCAGAGCCAGAACGTCTCCAGCCTCATCGGTCGCAAGCGCGACCATGGCGCCAAACTTGCCATAGGCATATTGCCGATACTTGATGCAGTCCGGCGGGGTGGCGGTGATGCCGCGTCGGCGCAGATAGGGCAGCACGGGAGTTGAGGCGAGGCTTTCGCAACGCCGCAAGATTTGTGCGAATTTCTCGCTGCGCTCTTCCGCTGTCGGGGCAGGGGGTGTGCTTGCAGCGGCCACTTCGGGGGTGGCGGGTGTTCGTGACGGTGCGGCGTTGGGCATCTCGCCCAGCCAGTTCTGCGCCCAATCCCATGCGGATTTGTCGTCAATCCCTAGGCAGTGCTGGATCAACTCCAACCCGGCGCCGCCGGTGCCTGCTTCATGGTCATACCAGCGCCCCTTGTCTTTGCCGGTGATCTCTATGGCCAGGCTACCCTTGGTGCCAAAGCGCAACTGTTGCTGGCTGGAAAGTTCGCGGTTGGGTGGCCCCATCAGCTCCTGCGCCAATTCGGCAATCTGGTCGTTCAGCAATTCGGCCAGTTTTGCGATGGGCATGCGGGCGCCATTCTTGCCCTTGGCGCGGGGCGGCTTGCTGTTGAAATCCAGGGGGTTGTCTTGAAGCGTCATTCTGAAAGCGTTCTCTGTGTATCTGGGGAAATAGGAGCCCGCGCATGTATCGCGGGCTGCAGAACTCTTTCGGGAGTGGCCTTATGCCACCGTCTTGAAACGCCCCTCCTGTTCCTTGATCCAGTTTCGGATCGTGCTTTTGCGCGCACAGATCACAGAGCCCATTTTGAAGTGCGGTAGCCCGCGCGGCGCTTCGCCGGTGAGGTAGTAGATCTGGCGGCGATATTTTGTTTCGCCGAACATGAAGACGGCGATTTCGTTGGCGCCGCGAAGCAGGTCTTCGGACAGGGGGATTTCAGTCTCTTTCTGCTGTGCCGCTTGAGCGGTATCGGGGTTCTGGGTCATTGGGCGCTCCTTTCTGGGGCAGGATTTCTTGGAGGAAGTGGGCTTCAAGTCCGTGGAGGCGGCGCCAGGCGGCTCGGACCTGCATGCTGATATTGATGCTGGCGGTACTCAGCGCGTTTCCGTGCGCCACCATGGCAAGCTGGTAGGACTGCGTAAGGATCGAGACTTTCTCTTCGCCCACGATCTTTTCGAGGTTGTACCTGCCCGGCGCATTGCTGAGTTGCCAGGGCAGCAGCTGAAAGGTGTCTTTTGAGGTTGCCCAACCGAGGATTAGGTCGGTTTGCCCCCAAGCTGCATCTGGAAGTATTGCGGTGTATTCTTGCGGAACCCGCAGGAACAGGAATTTTCTGTCGATCAGATCGAGATACCAGTCCTCCTTTTCCCGTCGGATGAACGTGCCTGCCTCTGCAGAGATGGTGCCAGCAATTGACGCTGTCAGAGCACTCCATGTTCCCGGCCGTGCCTTGGCCATAGCCTCGGCCACGATCCTGATGTTCCAGGCGAAGTGCTCGCTCATTGCGGCGCCGATTGAGGCAATCAACACATCTTCCTCGCGCCACATGCGTTTGAAGCCGCCATGCTCCTTGGGTGTTTTCTGTGCCTGCAGGGCTCCGGCTGTGCTCAGGACACGCAAACTCGGCACCGGCATTCCTGACGCTTCCGCTGCTTCCGCATCGCCATAGAGGAGCGGTTCGGGGGCTTGCGCACCGTTCCGTTCGTTGGCTGTCATTGTTTGGGGCTCCGTTCATAAACAATGGGTTTACACGCGCAACAATGCATTGCAAGTGCTGTTGATACGGTTCATATCACCACTTAACAGACTTTGACAACTGTTCCTGTTTCTTGCGCGCCGGAGGGAAAACATGGCCACAATTCGCAAACGCACGCTGCCCTCGGGGCTTGTTCGCTGGCAGGTGGATTTCACCGACCAAGCAGGCAAACGGCGCTCCAAGTTATTCCCGCGCCGCAAGGATGCAGATATCTATCTGGTGAAGGTCCGCTCGCTCGTCGCCAACAACACCTACCTCGCGGACAGCGAAAGCGTCACCGTGGCCGACGCGGCAAAGGCGTGGCTCGACCATTGCGAAGTGCGCTGCAAGACGGGGCGGCGGATGGAGAGGTCCACCCTGCGGGGCTACAGCGACTATGTGCGCCTTCATATCACCGCACCCGACATCGGCATCGGCGATAAGTTGATCACCCAGCTGACTCGGCGCCATGTAAACGAGTTGCGTGACCGGATGCTCATAAACGGCCGGTCTGAACACCTGACCCGCCGCGCGCTCTCCACGCTGAAGTTGCTCCTCGACCATGCCATCGACAACGGCCAGTTGTTCACCAATGCCGCGCAGGGCGTGCGGGTGATCAAATCCAGCCGCATCGACTACAAGGCGCCGGTGCCTTCGAAGGAAACGATCCGCGCGCTGATCGAGGCGGCCGACGAAGATTTCAAACCCCACCTGATCGTTTCGGCGCTGACGGGCCTGCGCGCCTCGGAGATGCGCGGCCTGCGCTGGCAGGATGTGGATTTCGAGAAGGGCTTCATCTACGTGCGCCAGCGCGCCGACGCCTACAACCAGATGGGCGAGCCGAAATCGCGAGCGGGCTATCGTGACATTCCGGCAGGGCCGATGGTGCTGAACGCGCTGCGCCGATGGAAACTGCGTTGCCCCAAGAGTGAACTGGTGCTGGTGTTCCCGGCCCCGCGCGGTGGCATCTTGCAGCACACCCGAACGCAGGACCGGTTCCGCAAACTCTGCGCAGGCGCTGATGTGAAGGTCCGCTGGCACGACCTGCGCCACTTCGCGGTGTCGCTGTGGATCGAGCAGGGCTTCTCGATCAAGGAGGTCATGACCTTCGCAGGCCATTCCTCGATACAGATGACCATGGAGCGTTACGGCCATCTGTTCCCGTCGCCGGACCACCAGAACGCTATGGCCGAGGTCGAGGCGAAGCTGCTGGGGTGATTAGGTCCCCCCTCGTTACCAATGGCTTACGGTAGTTCCGTGCGACACGTGAATGACGTTGTGTCGTAAAAAGAAGTATAACCAACTGATATTGCGAAGGTATTTGGCTCACCCCGGAGCGCCTCATAACCTGAAGGTCGTAGGCCCAGATTCTCTTGTTAGATATGTT
>JBELFK010000064.1:0-12998 GCA_042092935.1 Paracoccaceae bacterium
CTTCGTTGGTGAAGCATGGGCCATATTACTCATACACAGAAGGTCGGACACTCTCTTCATGCACGCCCGCAGCAGTTGGAAAGTCTTTCGCTCGCTGGCAACGGTTGATCCAAAATCAACTTTTTAATATTCTTGCCTTAATCAATTAGTCCGAAAAAGGGGCATCGAGCAGTGATGATTGACAGACTTCCGAGACGTTTCTTTCTCTTGGGTGGCGTGGCGGCCTTTCTCTCGGGATGCGCCAGCAAGTTTCGCTCGTACAACGGTCCAGAAGTGACGCGCGTGCGCCTCTACAAGTCGCAAAGACTGCTGGTGCTTGATGGCACGGAGGGCGTTTTGCGCACCTATCCGGTTGGCTTGGGGTTCGCGCCGGAAGGACACAAGCAATTCGAGGGCGATGGACGCACGCCTGAAGGTGCGTACACCATCGACCGTCGCAATCCGAACAGCCTGTTTCATCTGTCTGTCGGAATTTCCTATCCGAACGAGGAGGATATCGCCTTTGCTGAAGCGCAGGGCAAATCTCCTGGCGGTGATATCTTCATCCATGGCGGTCCCCGAAAGGGCATCGACCCGATGAACAAGCGGGACTGGACGGCTGGATGCATCTCGGTCACCGATCGGCAGGTCGAAGATGTCTATGCAATGGTGCGCGATGGGACACCTATCGAGATTTATGCCTAGCAGCTTCTGAGACTCACTGAAGCTCAACCGGATCAGGCAAACCGGCGGCGCAGCGCAACATTGATCCCTTCAATGGCGATCACCATGATGACCACTGCAATCGTCACGCTTGCGGCCTTGTCGTATTGGAACGAGCGCACATAGGTCTGAATGTAGAACCCGATTCCACCTGCCCCGACAATGCCAAGGATCAGAGACTCGCGCAGGTTCAGCTCGAACCGAAAGATCGTGTCCCGCGCTACAACAGGGGCCATTTGCGGCCAGATCGCATGGCGTAAACGCAGCAACGGCCCGGCTCCGGCACTTTCCAAAGCGGAAATCGGAGCGCGGGACACACCATCGATCGCTTCGGCGTAGAATTTGGCCAGCATGCCTGTCGCGTGGAGCGCCACCGCGATGATGCCGGGCAATGGCCCCAGCCCAACCGCGCCCACCATCAGCATTGCCACCAGGATCAGCGGGATCGCGCGAATAAATGCCAGAACAGTGCGGATCGGCCGGTGCACCGTTGCCGACACCATCGTCTCGGAGGCGAGGATGCCAAGCGGAACGGAAAGGATCACCGCACCGACAGTACCGAGGATCGCGATCCGCAGCGTCTCGGCGCTCCCCTTCCAGATCTCATCCATAACGGTCGGATCCGGCGGGAACATGCGGCCAAGGAAATCCGCAATGCGAGGGCCTGCAGACAGCAGTCGGGACAGTTCGACATCGGTGGTGATCAGCGACCACAGCACCACACCGGCAACCAACATCCCGGCCCAGAACCCGCCCAGATTGCGCGACCGCATCAGCTTACGACCTTGAGCCGTGCGCCGGATGCCGGGTCGGTGTCGTCATAGAGCGCCGCCGTCGCGTCATCCGTCAGATCGTGCGTCGCGACATCAAAGACGATCCGCCCGTTGCGCATTCCGATGATACGGTCGGCAAAACGCCGTGCCAGTTCCGGTTGATGCGACGAGAACACAGTCGTTGCCCCACGTGCCTGGGCGGCGCTGGTGAGAAGTGTCAGGATGTCCGCTGCTCTGGACGGATCAAGGTTGCTGACCGGCTCGTCCGCGAAGATCAGCTTAGGCTCTTGTGCGAGACAACGGGCAATTGCCACCCGCTGGCGCTGGCCGCCACTGAGCGAGTCCACGCGCCGGTCTGCGAGGTCCGCGATGCCGCAGTCGGAGAGTGCCGATCGGGCTATGTCCATGTCGGACTTCGACACGTTGCCAAGCAACGCGCGCCAGCCGGGCATCCGGCCCAGCCTGCCGTTCAAGACGTTGCGCATCACTGTCGATCGTTCGACAAGCGCAAACTCCTGAAAGATGAAACCTGTTTCAGCGCGCTTTTCCAAGGGCAGCGCACGGTTGGGTTCGAATGGTACACCAAGGACAGAGACCCGCCCTTGCCAATCGCGCAACCGTCCATCCAGCAACGTCAAAAGCGTGGTCTTGCCTGCTCCGGAAGGACCAAGAAGGGCAACGCACTCCCCGGCGGCTATGTGCAGGGACACCTGATCGATGGCGCGCTGCTCAGCACCGTGATGGCCGAAGCTCAGATCGTCGATGTGAATGGCGTTCTGCATCATAGTAATCCGAAGCGCTGCGCCATAGTCCGCACACCGTCGAACACCGAAGGGTCGGCTTCGACATAGCCATCCGGGCCGTAGAGATAGCGGAGTTTGTCGCGGTGTTCTGGCATGTTGAGCTTCATCATCGCGGCAACGAAGTTCTCGCGAAGCTCCGCGTCCAGTTCGGGACGTGCGATGACGACATGGCTTGGAATGGCATCGCTTTCCGCGATCCAAGTAACCTGAGATTGCTGCTCGGGGGTGAGAAGAAGGTCGGCGTATTGGCTGGCCCCGGCTGCATCGACCAGGCCCTCCGCCATCGCCTGCATTGCCTGTTGGTAGCCACCGGCAAAGAAAATGCGGCCAAAGAAGTCCTCTGCCGCATCCGGGCTGGATACCAGGCCTGCGCGCTCAAACTCGGCCAGGGGGTACATGTATCCCGATTCCGAAATCGGGTCGGCAAAGGCGATGTCGCGACCTTCCAGATCGGCCAGCATCTTGAAGCCGCTGTCACGGCGCACAAAGACGCGGCCCGTATAACTGGGCGTATCGCGGTAGACCTCTGACAAGAGCGGGATGGCACCGATTTCCCTTTCGGCCAGAACGAAGGGTAGGGCACCCATAAAGGAAATATCGGCATCGCCGTTGCGCAATGCTTCGACGGCCGCCGCGTGGTCGATGGTAACGAACCCTTCGACTGGCACACCGATTTCAGACGAAAGCCAGGCGGTGATCGCCTTGATATCGCCCAGAAGCTTGTCGGGGTTCTCCTGCGGTATAAAGGCCAGGCGCAACGGGCCAGACTGCGCCAGAGCAGGCATCGGCTGCGAGACAAGACCGGCCGCTGCGAGAATAAGAAGGTGACGGCGATTCAAGCGAGGCATCATCAAAACGCCTTTTCTTCTATGGCGGCGGCATCCGTCTTGAACAGACTCCAACTCGTTTCCGCGGCCGCCCAGTTCTCTGCCCGAACGGCTGCGCCGACCTCTGCCAAGCGCTCGGCCAGTGCGTAGACCTCGGGCCGCGACGAAAGATTGGCCATCGTGCCTGCATCGGCCGCAAGATCGGCCGCAACCGTGTCGGTCAGGACCAGGATGTGCTGCGCATCGCGTTTCGGTAGAAGCGTGTCGAGCGTCGAGGCAAAGGTCGTGAGTTCGGCGAAGGCCAGACGGAAGGGCGTGTTCGCGGTATCGAAAGCCTCGTATGGCTCATCGGCTGCGCCAACCGTTTCCAGATAGGCGGTCAGGTCCGACCGCTCGGCATCGGTCAGGCCAAGGTTCTTTGTCTCGTCGAACCAATCCACAACACTTGCCAGCGTCGGCAGGGGACCGTCGTGGAAATACGGCGCTGTGTAGAGCGTACCGAGCAAGGTGGGCGTGTCGAGGGCACCTGCATGTGACCCTTCGTAAGCCGCAGCCACCGATCCGATGTCGTGCGATTTGCGATCAAGAAAGTTGCCGGATGGCGTATGGCAGCTGGCACAGGATTGGTTGCCCATTCCGACGAAGGGGCGGTTGAATACCTCTTCGCCACGCCGCGCAGCATCCGGCGCGGCCTCCGTCAACTGGCCGTCGCCGGTGACCAGGGAATTGGGCAGGAAATCGAACTCGGTCATGTAGGCCACGAGTGCGTCCAGCATGAAGGGTGTGGGTTCTTCGCCAGCGAATTCATTGACGATCACGTTGCGGGAGAAATCCCGCAGCGACGCGAAACGACCGTCTCGCCCGTAAGGTCCGGTAAAGCGCAGCCCGCGCAGGCTTGGGATATCGATCGGATCATCGCGGCGGTCGTTGAACATCGGGTTGAAGAAAGCGCCATCCACGTCGACTGCTCCGGGCTGGTGACTGGCACCGGGAATGAAAAATCGCTGATTGATGTCCGAGCGATTGTGACAAGTCGAACAGGCTATGCCCAGATCGCGGGCCGGTCCGCCGAATATCTCTGCACTGTCAAACAGCATGTCACCGTAGACGATGAGGGGCAGGTCGGTTTCGTCGATCCCCTGCTCCTCGAAATTGAGCACGAGAAGTGGTAGAGGGTCCTGATCGAAGATGTCTGAGCCGGGGGGCAGAGCGGCGGGCAATTCAACCGGCTGTCCGGTTCGGGCAATCGCCTCGGGCACGGCAGTCAGCGTCTGGCGCAGGGCAGGATCCGCGACGAGGTAATTTTCGGCCAGATAGGCTGAAATTTCCGCGCGCGCGGCAGTCATTTCCTCAACATTCCTATCCTTGGCGCCAGCGCCGAGCACGCCGGCCGAGCCTGTGGCATTGTTGAGTTCCAGCCACGCCCGACCCAGTGTCCGGGCCGCATCAGGGTCTGCGGCTTTGATATGGTCGGCAAACGCGCGGTAAAGCTCCTTGGCAGTGGCCACTGCCTGTTGCGATACCGCCGGGTTATCGGCAGCAATGGCTGCATCCAGCTCTTCTTCAATTCTCAGCGCGATGAGGCGGGTGGCTGCCACATGAACGGCATGCCGATCCTGCCTGCCAATCGCGTCGGACAGATCACCGACATCAATGGCGCTTTCTCGGTCCAGCCAGTCAAGGGCTCCGAGACGATACTCCGATCCGCGATAGGGCTCGGTCCAGGCTTGTTCCACTTTGTCCCACGGGACCGGCGCGAGATTGCCCAGAAACAGCGTCAGGCGATAGGCGGCCGCTTCGGGCAGCCAGGGGGCTTCCTTGGCGGGTGTTGCCAAAGAGGGACCAGCCAACACCGAAGCGGTGACAATCGCGTAGAGGATCACGCGCAGGACGTGATGGATCACAGGCGGCTCCATTCAAAAAGTTAGACGTGTCTAACTTATCTACCCAAAGCCAACTTGTTGTCAATCCATCAACCATCGGGCAAAGTCGTCATATGTCGTCCGGCGCATCACAGACGCGTGAAGATTTCACGCCTGATTCCCGCGATCCCGAAGCCCAGGCCGACGGATTCGCCAACGTGCGCAATGCGCATGAAAGCGAGATGGCGGAAGATTATGTGGAGCTGATCGCGGAGTTGATTGAAGCCCATGGGGAGGCGCGACCGGTCGATATCGCAGAGCGGCTGGGGGTCAAAGCACCGACGGTGACCAAGAACATCTCGCGCCTGAAGCAAGCAGGGCTGGTGCGCCGTGAAAAATACCGCTCGATTTTCCTGACCGAAAGAGGCCAGGCCCTCGCTGAGGCCTGCCGCAGGCGCCACAGGATCGTGGTCGCATTTCTGCAAAGCCTCGGGATTGACGAAGTAACGGCCGAGCGTGATGCCGAAGGCATCGAACACCATGTCAGCGAGGCAACGTTGATAGCTTTCGAAAACCATATCAAGGGATCCGATTGATCCTGGTCCAAAAATGGGCTGAGCCGTCGACCATTGGTGTTCAGTAAAGTTGCAGGACGGGTATCGCCATCACGAGAACCATAGCGAGCATCGAAGGGGACTCGATCGCTCGAACCGGACAGCCGGTTGAATTACCCACAACGCCGCCCAACAACCAGACTATCCAAGAATCCGGGCGATCATGATCGTGGCAAACAATCCGATCAAACAAAACAGAATGGCAGAACTCGCAGCATGTTGAGCGATGTCAAGTCGATTGCCTTTACGTTTTTTTGCAAGGTATGCGCCCCAGAACGCCCCGATTAATGTCATAATGATTACAATCACGTCAGACCCCTTTCCGAGTGGCCAATAACTTCTTTGCGATAGCAGGCAGGCCTACACCCAGAAACCAACATGTCAAAACCAGCGACAAAAGCGTCCAGTCACCGAAGCGGGCATAGAGTGTCCTTGGCAGGGCCGGGGGCAGAGGCACGTCTAGGACTCCAGTCTGCTCAAGGTCAAGGCTGGCCAACACGCGGCCTCTGGCATCAATGACTGCGGAAATGCCGGTGTTTGCGGCGCGAAGCACTGGCAAGCCTTCTTCGACAGCGCGCATCCGTGCCGCCGCCAAATGCTGTTCCGGTCCGATTGATGTTCCAAACCATGCATCGTTTGTGGCATTGAATATCCAGTCCGGACGAATGGCATCATCGACCACATGACCCGGAAAAATGATCTCGTAGCATATCGCAACGCCAACAAAAGGTATTCTAGGCAAGGCTAAGGTGCGTGGCCCTGGGCCCGGTGTAAAATCCCCAAGACTTTCGGTCAGACGCTCAAACGGTAGCCATTTTCGAAAAGGAACATACTCGCCGAAAGGAACCAGTTTGTGTTTCGCATAGCCACCAAGGCTGCGCCCCTTTGTGTCATATGCCTGGACGGTATTGAAGTAGAGGGTGTTGGCGCCCGACGCGACCCGGTCTGGCACACCGGTCATGAGGATGCTTGATTGGGGGAGCGCGCGCATGATCCTCTGACGATCTGCTTCAACCTCGTCCAGAAACCCCGGATAGGCCGTTTCAGGCCACAATACGATGTCAGGAACGTCACCCTGGCTCGACAGGTCAATGTACCGTGATACGGTTTCTTCTCGCAGTTCCGGACGCCACTTGTCTTGCTGCGGCACGTTTCCCTGAACAATCCGAACAGTGATGTTTGTCGGCTCTTCTATGCCAAGCCAGAGACGGGTTTGCCCTGCACCCCAAAGGCTTGCGGCAAACCCAAGCGCCAAGACCAGGCCCCACGGACGTCTACTATTGCGACTGGCAATCAGATGGGTTGGCAGAACAACCAGAAAAACAAAGAGAAAGCCGAGACCGTAACTGCCAATCCACGCCGCCGGTTGCCGCAGCGGCTCATATTCGACGAGCGCATAACTTGACAGGTTCCAGGGGAATCCCGTCAGGACATGCCCGCGCAACCATTCGGCGGCGGTCCAGCATGTTGCAAAGAGCAGAGGGCTGGCCAGACCTTCAGACAATCGCGACCGCGCCAACACTGCAAACGCGAAAGAGGCCAGTGCGGGAAAGAACGCAAGCAGCGCGCTTAACCCGGCGACCGCAGGAATGGCAAGCAGACCAAAGCGGTCCGCATCCACAAAAAAGCTCTCCGCGATCCAGAAGATCCCAGCGGCGAAATACCCCAGACCAAACGTCCAACCAGTGACCGCAGCGCGAAAAGAGCGAAGCCCTCGCAAAATAAGAAACAAGGCTCCGTAGGTCGCCGGAGCAAGTATGAGAAAGGAGAAGGGTGGAAGAGTCAGGACAGTAAGCGCACCGAGGCAAACACCTATCCCGGCGTGAACCAGCAGAGGTGCACGCGCGACTTGCCGGTTATCGTCTTTCTCTCCGACAGTTACTGTCATTGCTCGGGTTGGGTTCTTTTCAACCCAGGCCAGGCCAGCAGCAGGGCGACACCGCAAAAAATAGCGGTGTCTGCGAGGTTGAAGGCTGGCCAATGCAGATCCCAAACATAAAAGTCCAGAAAATCGGTGACGGAGCCTACTCTGATCCGATCAATAACATTCCCCAAGGCTCCGCCAATGATCAGGCCATGGGCCACGGCCTCGCCCTCTTCTTTCGTTCTGAACATCAGGACTACGAGCCATAGGCATACAACCGTTGCCAGTAATACTAGCCCCCACCATGGCGCACCATTTAACAGACCAAAAGTCACGCCATCATTGCGATGGTAGACTAGATTGAAACCAGGAAAGACGGAAACACCGGAGCTCAGTGTAGAAGCGTTTGCGACGACAGCCATTTTACTCGCCTGATCCACGACGACAGCACTGAGTGTGCTCACCAGCCCGAGAGTTATCGTGTGTTTCATGCTCTGGCCTTCACGCTGCCCAGGGACCGCAAAGTGACGCGGGAATGGGCGTCTTTGAATTGAATAGTGCGAGCCCTCAATCGCCGGGATAGCTGGCAAACACTTCCGTCGTTCCATCGTTGTTGATGAGAAACACGTCATAAGCTTCGCGCCAGCGGCTCTGGTCCATGCCGGGGGAGCCAAGCGGCATCCCTGGCACCGCGAGGCCGACAGCGTCCGGTCTCTCGCTGAGCAACCTGCGAATATCATCTGCGGGCACATGGCCCTCGATCACGTACCCATCGATGAGACCCGTGTGACAGGACACCATACGTTGCGGAACGCCATTGTCGAGTTTGAAGCGGACGAGAAGCCCGGCGAACATATCTTCGTCGGTGGGTGCAAAACCGTATTCTTCGAGGTGCTCCATCCACGCAAGGCAGCAACCGCAGCCATTTGTCTTATTAACCTCAATCGGCGTGGTTTCAGCGAGCGCCTGGGTGGCGAGCCCGAGGAAGAAGGCAATTGCGAGCGATAGTTGTCTCATGTTCTAGAGCCTTTCTGATGTCGCGGTGGCGACGTCGGTGTCCAGCAATCCTGAAAACTGCGCTCGGCTGTCTTCAAGGCGCGACACAATGTCTGAATTGGTTCCTTCTGCGCTTGCCACTTCGGCAAGCCGTTCTTCTGACATCGGATCTGTCGGACGGCCATCTACGCGCACTTCATAATGCAGGTTTGGACCGGTCGCCGTGCCTGTGGCGCCAACGCGGCCGATCATGTCGCCTGCGGCAACCCGGTCCCCGATGGAGAGACCTTCAGGCGTAGAACTCAAATGCGCATAGCGGGTCATGGTGTCGGAACCATGCGCGATCTCGACCACGCGCCCATAGCCGCCGCGCCGCCCAATAAACGAGATGCGGCCCGGTGCCGTTGCGTAGACTGGCGTCCCTTGGGGCGCCGCAAAATCAACCCCGGTGTGCATGCGCACATCCCCAAAAACCGGGTGCCTGCGATTGCCGTATACCGAACTCAGCCGCGCGCCCTTCACGGGTTGTGCAAACACCCGTAGCAATTCCCCATCAACAAAAATCGTCGCGTTTCCGGATTTGTCGTCAGGCCACACGATTTCATAGAGGGTTTCATCTATGGCCAGCGCGGCGAAAGACAGGCGAGGCTGTCTGATAACCTGGTCGCCGAGCGTGTCCTCGCGCCACATCAACTGTAGCCGCTCGCCGCCTTTCAGATCACGTCGGAAATCGACAGTCCCGCCCAACATCTCAGCCAAGTCTACGGCAAATTGCGCCGGAATATCTGCCGATGCAAGGGTTGCAAAGATCGAGGTTCCCACCGTCGTGTCCGCCGCACGCAGAACCAGGTCGGGCTCAGGCACGATCTTCCGTATGGCAATCTCATCTGCAAACACGGCTTCGATTTGCACGCCTGCGTCGACGGACAATACCACCCGTCTGAGCGACCCCGAAAGCGACGTTTCAACCTCAATCCCATATCCCGGTTTGAGCTTGCGCAGGTCATATTCCGCGGCCAGCGCCAGCGCCACCTCGGCGCGATCGGGTGCAGAGAGGCCTGCTTTGGATAGCAAGGCGTCCAGGGTTTCACCTGAGGACAAACTGCCCGACCACATCTCCATTGGAGGTTTGGTCTCTGGCAAAGCCACATCAAGGACTGGACGCGATGGCGGTTCTGGTGCCCAAGCGACTGTGTCCGATCTAACAACCGTTAGCTCGAAGGGCATCAGCGGTTGAGTTCGCATTGCCGGGCTCTGCAACGGCGCGGGCTGCCAATCAGACACCGCAACAAGCGCTTCCGGGACAGGTGCCATTTTCCAATTGGTCGGGAGCCCCATTATCAACGCGACAGCAACGCCTGCCGCTGCGACGCCGACGGCAAGGTATCTCAATTTCATGACGTTTCTTCTTCTGCTCTTGCGAGAACACGGCGGATCTTCGGCGCTGCGAATTCTCGCGGTTCATGGTAATCGATGATGCTCGCAAACTGTCCCTCAGCATCGAAGAGAAAAACGCTCGCCGTGTGGTTCATCGTATAGTCGCCGTCTGTCGCGACCTTCTCATAGCTCGCACGGAAACCTTCAGCAGCGCGTGCTGTCTCTTCCAGCGTCCCACTCCAGCCTTGGATCGCTGGGTGAAAATAGCTGACATACTCTGCCATGGCGTCCACGGTGTCGCGCTCCGGATCGACCGTGATGAACACGACATTCATCTCCGCGACGGCTTCCCCAAGATCGTCAAGCCAGCCAGAGATATCCGACAATGTGGTGGGGCAAACATCGGGGCAGTATGTAAAGCCAAAAAACACCATGGATGGATTGCCCAGAAGCGACGCAGGTCCGACAGTTTCACCGCCTTGATCAGTCATCTGGAATTCCATCTGGGTAAGCGGCAAAGGTCGCTGAGCCACCGGTTCAGGCGCGCCGGGACCGTCCACACGCCACCAGCCGATGAACAGCGCGAGCGCAAGCGCGACGGTGACTGCGGCACCATAGGTGAAGAGGTTGCGTCGGCTCATCACCCCTCAGGCCCACGCGCCGCAATACCAAGAATAGGAACATCAACGGTCAGCGTCCCGCCATCGGCAAAGTTCAGTCTCAGCGGAAAGGTCTCGCCTTCCACCATCTTGGTTTGCAATCGCATCAGCATGGCATGCATGCCACCTGGCTCAAGCGCGACACTTTCGCCCGCTGGGATGGTGATTTCACCGACTGGGCCCATGGAACTGACGCCATTTGCGTCGGTCTTGGTCTCATGAATGTCAGGCATCATGGCGAGCGGCGTTTCCAGCTCCACCAGTGTCACTGGATCGGTCCCCGTATTGCGCAGTGTCATGTAGGCCGCACCTGGACGGTTGATGCCGATGGACGCGCGGGCCCATGCGTCTTCAACGACAATATCCTCAGAGCCAGCGAAAGAGGTGGTCGGTAATCCGACAAACACACTGAATGCAAGTGCGATGGCTGCAACGGTTGATTTCAAAGGTTTGCTCCTAAAATCAGTCTTCTGATCACGACCCGGCCGCCGCGACTTCGGCCGCAACCAAGGCGCGCAGCTCGTCGGCTCCGAACGGGTCAAGCGGTTTGCCATTCACATAGAACGTTGGTGTCTGACGCACGCCCATTGTCTCCACATCCGCACGATCCTGATTAAGGATTGCGAGCGTCTGGGGCGCTTTCATCTGGTTTTTTGCGACTTCTACGTTCAGACCGGCCTGCTCTGCAATGCCAAGGATCAATCCGGGCGCTGGTTCACCGTGGGATGCCCATCGTGGCTGAAATTCGAGGATCGCTTCTTTGACCGGAATATATACGTCCTGCATGCGCGCGGCTTCCATCACCCTGATCGCTTCTTCGGAAGCGGCGCCATGAAATGGCGTGTATCGCAGAACGACGCGAACCTGATCGCCGTGCTCCGCCATGATCTCCTTGATCACTGGGTAGAATGCCCGACAGGCTTCGCACGCAGGGTCGAAGAACTCTACGATTGTCACGGGCGCGTCTTTCGGTCCCATGATGGGGGAGTAGGGACGCATCAATGCTTCTGCGACCTCGGGCTGGACCGGTTCGACCTGAGCGACCGGGGCGGGGCGGGACTGATACCAAACGGCGGCGGCAAAGACTGCAAGGCCGACAAGTAAGACCGATAGAACTAGAGATTTGTTTTTCACGCGCGCGGCTCCTTCAGAGAGAAAAATGACAAGAACCCGATAAACGCAAAGGCAATCAGCGCCAACAGCGGGATAGGGATTCCAAGAAACAGCTGATTGTCGCCGGTGCAGGACGGGCCAGTCGCCGTGCAGGGTTGGATCGGCTCGGGCAGAACTCCAGTATAGAGACCAAGATGCCAAAGCGCGATGGCAGCGCCACCGAGGGCAAGCGCAACGCCGTAGCGACCGACCCGATGATCCTCGAACCACAGACCAAGGCCCAGAAGGACGGCCAGAGGGAACATAAACGCACGCTGAAACCAGCACAGATTGCACGGAGCCTGCCCCAGAACCTCACCGATATAGAGCACGGCCAAGGAACTCCCCAAAGCGACGATCCACGCGGCGGTCAAAGCCGTCTCTTTTGACATCACCCGGCTCATATCGACATCCGCGCCTTCAGATCGGCAAGGATCTCCTCTGCCGGCGTGCCATATGTCCAGGCACCGACATATCCGCCTTGCGGATCAAAGAGAAACAGCTGAGACGAATGCCCCATCGTGTATCCGTCGGGCGAAGCGGCTTCCTCAATCTTTTCGTAGTAGATGCGAAATGTCTTGGACGTTCTCTCAATTTGATCAGCGGTGCCTGTCAGTCCGATGATGTTTGCGTCAAAATATGGGATAAACTCAGCAAGCGCTTGCGGCGTGTCGCGTTCTGGATCAATCGAGATAAAAAGCGGCTGGACTTGTGTCGCATCGGAGCCGAGCCCGTCCATCACAGCGGCTACCTCCGCCAGAGTTGTGGGGCACACGTCGGGGCAATTCGCAAAGCCAAAGAAAACGAGCATCCAGCGCCCTGCGAGATATTCGTCTGTTTGGACCATCCCATTATGATCGGTCAGTTCGAAATCCGCCCGGAACGCGGGCTCATAAGCGCGCTGTTCGACTCTGGTAGAAACTTGCAGCCAGACGAACCCCACGATCGCGATCGCAGCGAGTCCCCAAAGCACTTTTTGTAACGCAGATAATCTCATTGGTCGTTTTGCGCCCGATTCCGCCCATTTTTCGTGAATTCTAAATGTCTAGCTGCTAGAGGTTCAAGCTGTTTCTTGGCACAGAGGCGGTTTGTCACGGACCCGTGAACAGACCAGTGGCTTGTGCATGCCAATAGCTATAGCTACCAACACTATAGATATGGAGGTCACATGCTTACAATTGGAAGTTTGGGAAAGAAGACCGGAACAAAAGTTCAGACCATCCGGTATTACGAACAGATCGGGTTGATGCCCGAACCGGGTCGCACAGAAGGGGGGCAACGGCGTTACGGTGACGCCGAAGTCGACCGCTTGTCATTTATTCGACACGCGCGCCAGTTGGGATTTCCGCTGGAGGCGATCCGCGAGCTA
>JBELFK010000064.1:13008-15706 GCA_042092935.1 Paracoccaceae bacterium
CTCGTCGACAACTCAAACAGGTCGAATTGCGGATGGATCGCTTGAAAGCGCTGCAGACCGAACTGAAGCGCATGATCCACGAATGCAGTGGAGGCAATACCGCGGATTGTAAGGTTCTCGAGGTCTTGCGCGATCACTCAGAGTGTCTGACCGACCACGATGCAATCGGCGCATAGTCGCGCCAATTGCTCGCAATCCAAAACGGTGTGTAAAACGACAATGGTCGGTCGTACATGGCTGCTTTTACCTTAGGCGGGTTGATAGAGCCGGGCGTGCGGAAGGCCTGTTTTCTCGAACCTCCGGAATGTCTTTGCCAAAGCCAGAGCACCAAGGTCAATGATGGGTTCAAGCAAAACAACGATGATGTAGACCGACGCGAATGCTCCCGCGTTTGCCAAGGTCTCCGCGGTAAAGCCCTGTCCGTAGAAAACCCAGAAGGCCACCCACGCCACAATGCCACCTTGGAACACCGCAGATAGCTTTGCTGCTTGAGTGTAGGAAACCTCGGTGTACGGCGTGTCGGCCGGGATAATCCTTCGTGCCAATGCGGTCATTGCCAAAACTGGCAGAATAAGCGTGGTCAGGTTCATTCCCAATTGCGGAATGTCGGAAGGTGAAAACAGGAAGCTTTGCGCTACAAGACCAAAGATCAGACCAATAGCTGTTGGAACTGTGCCGAGGATCAGGAAAAGTGTGGTTCCAAGTATCAAATGTACTTCTGACACGCCAACAGGTGGATGCGGCAGAAATTCAAAGAATCCTAGCACCATCGCGCTTGCCGCAGCGGAGCGTCCGGCCAAAGCTAAGATGTTGCCGTTCTGCTTCACGTGATCAACAGCGAGCTTGGCGACGATCCCAACCGAAGCAACACCGGTCGCAGTCCCCAGTACAATTTTTGCGCCGTCCACGACGCCAGGTTCGATATGCATAATTTCGTTCCTTCTGCACCCATCGTGCAAGATGCCTCCATAGAGGCGTTACAGTGTACTTGGCAGGTTTCCTGACTCGCGCTTCATCGCTGCAATTTCACCTTCCCGGATCTCTCCAGTGGTATTCGGAATGCAGCTAACGCTCACAGTTGCGTGGGCAGTCTCGGATCAGGACAGGACTTGATGTCCCTACCGCGTTCCCATTTACCCCGCCGCCGCAAATCGGCTTTGGGACCAAGTCCGAGCACCTGATATCCTCGGCCTGCCCGAGTCAAGATGGTTTGTAGAATGCAGTTGGTGTGTAGTCGCTGTGGCAACCAAATTTTGCCCAAGTATGATGCGAGATAACACAAAACTACTCCATCAAACAGCTAGTTACATCAACTCATCTCTTCAACTTTCCGAGAAAAACTAAGCCCAGGACGGATCTCCCTGGTCTCCATCCGAAAAAGCAAAACATCCCCAAGAGCGGAACTCTTGGGGATGTCGTGATCAGACCAAATCAGATTATTCGGCCGTCGCGGCATAGTTCATGATGTGAAAAATCATGTTCTGTTCAATTGTGCCATCGACAAGGTGTGCCCACGGGCCTTTGGCATAGGCGGCGACATCCTCACCCGAATGGGTTTCGGAGGACTTGGGAACCACCGCCTGCTGCAAATAGTCCAGGTCTGTCGCGGCCTCTTCGGTGAGCACCGGTCGCGTACCAAAGAAAGAACCATCCGCTTGTTCCGTCAGAACCGATCCCGCACCGTTCAGGTAGCCTGCGACGGTGAACGGCTTATTGTCGGCTCCCAATTCGGGCTCCCCGGTATGCGCCACGCCTTCGCCGTCGATGCCCATGCACAGGCCAAGGATGTCCGACCCACGCCCGCAATAACCATTGAAGGCCAGCGCATGTTCATGATCAGCCGTCACGATGATCAGGGTGTCGGCATCGTCCGTCAGTTCATCAGCGATCGCGACGGCGTCGGAGAACGCCTTTTGGTCACGTACCGCGCGTGCAAGGTTACCGCCGTGGTTGGCATGGTCCACGCGACCCGCTTCGACCTGAAGAAAGTAGCCATTGTCCCCCGATTTTGCCTGAAGCGCCTGGATGGCCGCACCGGTCATGTCGGCCAGGCTGGGTTCGTCTTCGCGGTCAGCTTCGTACATCATGTGGCTGCTTTCAAACAGCCCGAGGATCGGGGTCCCATCCAAAGGGGTGTTTTCGAAAGACGCCTGATCGGTCGCCAAATGAGCGCCTAGTTCGCTTTGGGCTACGTCCATCAGATTGACCCCGTCTTCGCGGCGCCCGCCTTCGTCACCATGAAAGTTGCGCATGCCGCCGCCCATAGCGACGTCGATCATCCCGGAACGCATGGCCTCGATCAGCTGCGTCGCAATGTCAGTCTGGGTGTCGCAACCTTCAGGCACTGACGCCTCGAAATTGCGGTCCACTGTCTTTGCATAGGCCGAGGCCGGCGTTGCATGTGTGATGCGCGCTGTGGAGACAATGCCGGTTTCTTTTCCCATCTCACTCATAAGTTCGTTCATGGAGGCAACCGTATTGCCCGGCAGCGTCGAACAGTCGCCGCGGTTCACGTTTTCATTCACACCGATGATGCCAGCCTTGGTCTTGATCCCGGCCATCATGGCCGTGCCTGTTCCAGCGCTGTCCGGCGTCTGGGCATTAACGTTGTAGGTCTTGACCAGAGCGAGGTTTGGAAAGGCCTCCTGGGGTTGAACATACTCATCACCAAAGCCGCCCTCTTGCTGGCCTGCAAACA
>JBELFK010000065.1:0-15371 GCA_042092935.1 Paracoccaceae bacterium
TACGCGAAATTGATGCGCTCGACGGCGTCATGGCGCGGGTCGCGGATAAAGCCGGTATCCAGTTTCGACTGTTGAACCGTCGCAAAGGCCCAGCGGTGCAAGGGCCGCGCGCACAAGCGGATCGCAAAATCTACCGACGTGAGATGCTCAAGCTGACAGAAGCGCAAAATAATCTGGAGATTGTCGAAGGAGAAGCAGCGGACTTTATCATGGACGGCGGCCGTGTTTCGGGGGCGGTTCTTGCTGATGGAACCGAGATCCGTTCCAAGGCCGTTGTGCTGACAACCGGCACATTCCTGCGCGGCGTTGTTCACATAGGTCCAGAAAAGCACGAAGCCGGGCGGATGGGGGACAAGCCTTCGGTCAAGCTGGCCGAGCGTATCGATGAATTCAATCTGCCGCTGGGGCGTCTGAAAACCGGCACGCCCCCGAGGCTCGATGGTCGCACGATCAAATGGGATTTGCTGGACGAGCAACCCGGCGACGACGATCCGGTCTTGTTTTCCTTTCTTTCCAAAGGTGTGTCGGCGCCTCAGGTTGTGTGTGGCATCACGCATACAAACGAAAAGACTCACCAGATCATTCGCGATAACCTTGATAAATCCGCGATGTACGGCGGCCATATCGATGGGATTGGTCCGCGATATTGCCCCTCGATTGAGGACAAAATCGTTCGTTTCGCCGATAAAACCTCGCACCAGATCTTTCTCGAGCCGGAGGGCGCGGATGATTACACGGTGTATCCAAACGGAATTTCAACGTCGCTGCCTGTCGATGTCCAAGAGGATTACGTTCATTCGATCTATGGACTTGAGGACGCGGTGATCCTTCAACCGGGCTACGCGATTGAATATGACTACATCGACCCTCGCGCTTTGCGACGCACGCTTGAGGTTAAGACGGTCCAAGGGCTCTATTTTGCTGGTCAGATCAATGGAACAACGGGCTACGAAGAGGCTGCGGCGCAGGGCCTTGTCGCCGGATTGAACGCCGCGCTGGCGTCTCAGGATCGAGATGCGGTAACTTTTAGCCGCACGGACAGTTATATCGGCGTGATGATCGATGACCTTGTGACGCGAGGGGTAACCGAACCCTATCGCATGTTTACATCTCGGGCCGAGTTCCGTTTGGCGCTAAGGGCAGACAATGCAGATCAAAGGCTTACCCCGCTGGGCCTCACGCTTGGGTGTGTCGGAGTTGAGCGTCGTGCCGCCTTTGAGGACAAGATGGAGCGTCTCGGGTCGGCAAAAGCGCTGATTACCGAAAACGCATACACGCCGACCGAGCTTCAAGCCGCTGGCCTAAGTGTGACACAGGACGGAACACGTCGAACGGGGTATGATTTGTTGTCATTTCCTGATTTCACCTTTGATACGCTCATCGGTCTTGACCCCGCGCTGGCAGGTGTTGACGAAGACATCAAACTACAGCTTTCGCGCGATGCGCTTTACCACCACTATATTGAGCGCCAGAAAAGAGACGTCGAAGCTGTGAAGCGCGACGAGGGTCAGATCATTCCTCAGGACTTTGATTTCCTTGCGCTCGAAGGCCTGTCGAACGAACTAAAATCCAAACTTGAAAAGGTGCGCCCTGAAACGCTGGGGCAGGCGGGCCGTATTGATGGCATGACTCCGGCGGCGCTGACGCTGCTTTTGGCGAAGCTGCGGCAGAAGGTCAGAAAGCAGGCCGCGAATGAGTGATCGCGAGATTGGCCTCGATGTTTCACGTGAAACAACCGAGCGGTTGGAGCATTACCTGGCGATGCTGGAGAAGTGGAATCCGGCCATTAATCTTGTTTCCAAGTCAACGATTACCAACGCCTGGTCGCGCCATTTTAAGGATTCAATTCAGCTGTATCAGCACGCCCCCAAAGGCTGGTCCCACTGGGCGGATTTGGGCAGCGGAGGCGGTTTCCCCGGGGCGGTTATCGCTATTTTGGCCAATGAATTAAGGCCGGGTGCGCGGGTCACGCTTGTCGAAAGCGATCAGCGCAAAGCGGCGTTTCTACGCAGCGTGTTGCGAGAAACCGAGGTTTCCGGCACCGTTGCAGCCAAACGCATCGAGATCGCCGAACCGCTGGCTGCGGACGTTATTTCAGCGCGCGCGCTTGCTGACCTGACCACGTTGCTCGGTTTCGCAGAGCGCCATGGAAGGAACGAAGCGACATACCTGTTTCCCAAAGGTATCAACTGGGAAAAAGAGCTTCGCATCGCGCAAGAATCGTGGAAATTCACCTACTGCGCGATTACAAGTGAAACCGACCCGAACGCGACAATCCTGAAGATCGGAGATCTTGCCCGTGCCTGAAGCCCCCTCTAAAATGCCGCGCATTATGTCGATCGCCAACCAAAAAGGCGGGGTTGGCAAGACGACGACGGCAATTAATTTGGCGGCTGCCTTGGCAGAGCTAGGCTTCAAGGTGCTCGTTGTTGATCTCGACCCTCAGGGGAATGCGTCAACCGGTTTGGGAATTGGTAGCACGTCTCGGGAAATTACGACCTACGATCTGTTGGTGGATGACGTTGATCTCGGCAAGGCGATCCAGCAGACCGCGACGGAAAACCTGTCGATTATACCTGCGACAACTGATCTGAGCTCAGCCGACATGGAGTTGTTTTCAAACGACAATCGCTCGTCGCTGTTGAAGACGGCGTTGCGGTCACAAGCCCTTGAAAATATGGGGTTTGACTATGTATTGGTCGATTGCCCGCCGTCGCTCAGCTTGCTGACAGTGAACGCGATGGTTGCATCGGATTCGGTTCTCGTCCCCCTTCAGAGCGAGTTTTTTGCGCTCGAGGGCCTGTCTCAACTAATGTTAACGATTCGAGAGGTGCGCCAGACCGCGAACCCCAAACTGCGCATCGAAGGCGTGGTGTTGACGATGTACGATCAGCGCAACAACCTTTCTCAGATGGTGGATGAGGACGCGCGCGAGCATTTGGGCGAGCTTGTGTTTGAAACGCGAATACCGCGGAACGTGCGCGTGTCCGAGGCGCCATCATTTGCGCAGCCGGTTTTGGCTTATGATACGAATTCAAAGGGCGCGACGGCGTATCGCGACCTCGCAAAAGAAATACGAAGCCGCCACACAAAGGCGACGTAAGGTTGGAAAGACAAAACATGGCTAAGAAAAAGGGTTTGGGGCGCGGCTTGTCCGCATTGATGGCCGATGTTGCAGAGACACCGGTAACAACGCCCGAGACGGTAAGCGACGATAGCACCCGCAGATCCGATATGCGTGTGCCCATCGAAAAGATCGTGCCTAACCCTGACCAGCCACGGCAAACCTTTGTTGAAAGCGACCTCAACGATCTCGCCAATTCCATCCGAGAGAAGGGAGTCATTCAGCCGCTGATCGTTCGCGCCGTTGGCGATGAGTTTCAGATTGTTGCGGGTGAGCGCAGGTGGCGGGCGGCTCAGATCGCGCAGCTTCACGATTTGCCGGTTCTGGTGCGCAATCTGGACGACACTGAGGTTCTCGAGATTGCGATTATCGAAAACATTCAACGCGCCGACTTGAATGCCGTGGAAGAGGCCCTCGGATACCGTCAACTTATGGACAAGTTCGGCCACACGCAGGAGAAAATGGCCGAAGCGCTTGGCAAGAGCCGTAGCCACATCGCGAACCTCTTGCGTCTTTTGAACCTGCCGGACAGTGTGCAGGGCTTTTTGCGGGACGGAAAGCTCAGCACTGGGCACGCGCGCGCACTGGTCACGGCAGAGAACCCAGAGAGTCTTGCGAAAAAGGTTATTTCAGGCGGGCTGTCGGTTCGACAGACCGAATCCCTCGTGAAAAACGAAGGGCAGGGCAAGCCAGCCAAGCCTAAAACCACAAGGTCGGCTGGCAATCGCGATGCAGACACCATCGCGCTTGAGGGCGACTTATCGGCGGCTTTGGGGATGAAGGTGTCGCTGAATCACCCGTCTGGGGCGGCATCAGGGTCGATTACGATCAAATACGACAGCCTCGATCAACTCGATGATCTTTGCATGCTGCTGACGAAGCCGTCGTCAAGCGAGTAACTCTCGCAGAATGCCGTTCAGCACTGGGCGGCCCTTGGTCGTGGCGCGAATTGAGGTGTCCGTGGCGTCAATGAGGCCCAGTTCGGTCAGTCCATTCAGGGCGTCCACATCAAGCGAATGTCCGCTAAGCTGTTGATAACGCTCAATATTACTGCCCTCAGACAGGCGCAGACTCATCATCAGGTACTCGACGGCCTGATCCTCACCGGTTAGCAAAGAGCGGTTTTTGTCGCCATTGCCCGCTTCGGCGGCCTTCAGCCATGCACCGGGGGCGAGCAAAGAGTCGGTTGCGTATCGCAACCCCCCCAAAGTCACCCGCCCATGTGCGCCCGGACCAATTCCGATATAGTCTCCGTAGCGCCAATAGATCAGATTGTGGTGGCTTTCCTGACCCTTTTGGGCGTGATTAGACACTTCATAGGCCGCAAGGCCCGCCGCGCTGCAAACCTCTTGTGTGATAAGGTACATGTCGGCCGCATCGTCATCCTCGGGCAAGCCGCGCAGCTTTCCCGCGTTGTAGCGATCGCCAAAAGCCGTGCCTTCTTCGATGGTTAGCTGGTAAAGTGAAAGGTGGTCGACGCCCATAGACAGGGCCTCTGACAGCTCGGCGGTCCAATCTGACAGAGTCTGATCCTGACGCGCATAAATCAGGTCAAAACTGACGCGATCAAAGGATTTCTTAGCAATATCAAACGCTTGTCGCGCTTCCTCGACCGAGTGAAGCCTGCCGAGGCGTTTAAGGTCTCGGTCGTTCAGGGCCTGAAACCCCATTGAGACACGATTGACCCCGGCTTGGGCGTAGCCATCGAAGCGGGCAGCTTCAACCGATCCTGGATTGGCTTCAAGCGTGACTTCCAGATCGTTCGCCATGGGCCAGTGTGCGCGCACCTCGTCAAGAATGGCGTGCACAGTTTTGGGCTTCATCAAGCTGGGGGTGCCGCCACCGAAGAAGATGGTATTCAGGACGCGGCCCTTTGTTTCTTCCGCATACCGTTTGATTTCAGACACATAAGCCTTAACCCAACGGTCTTGGTCAATTGTTTCGGCAACATGAGAATTGAAGTCGCAATAGGGGCATTTGGACTGGCAAAAGGGCCAGTGAAAATAGAGACCAAAGCCCCCGTTGCGCCAATCCTCAGCCAAAACAGCCAGCGACCAATTTGGCGAAAGCGTCTGCGCGATGACTCATCGATTTTTTGCGTGCGGGGTCCATTTCGCCGAAGGTTTCGGATTCTCCGTTCGGCTGAAAGATCGGGTCGAACCCAAAGCCCTCGGCGCCGCGCATCGGCCAAACAACCTGCCCGTCAACGCGCCCCTCAAAGATTTCGTCATGCCCGTCGGGCCACGCCAGGCAAAGCGTGCAGTTGAACGCCGCGCGACGTGGGGCGGGCGCTTGCTTTTCTTCCAACAGGGTCCAGACCTTGGTCATCGCCATTGGAAAATCGCGACCGCTTGGGGTTTCGGCCCAGTCGGCAGTGTAAACACCGGGCGCGCCATCCAAAGCCTCAACCGTGATGCCGCTGTCATCGGACAAAGCGGGCAGGCCGGTTGATCTGGCTGCGAAATGCGCCTTGATCCGGGCGTTGCCGACAAATGTGCTTTCTGTTTCTTCAGGCTCGTCCAGATTGTGATCGGCGGCAGAGGTTACGGTCACGCCATAGGGCTTCATTAGCTCCGCCATTTCGCGCAGCTTGCCTTGGTTGTGACTGGCAATAACCAGCTTGTCGCCGTCAAACCTACGCACCGGTTGCAGCCTTTTGTGCGGCAACCAGTTCAGCGACGCCTTTGTCTGCGAGGTCCATCAACTGGTTCATCTGGTCACGGCTAAAGGTCGCGCCCTCGGCGGACATTTGAACTTCGATCAACTGACCGGAACCGAGCATGACAAAATTGCCGTCTGTGCCTGCCTCGCTGTCTTCGGGATAGTCGAGATCGAGCACAGGTTGGCCCGCGTAGATCCCACAGGACACCGCGGCCACGGGATCAACCAGAGGGTCAGAGGTGATGTCGCCAGCCTTAAGCAGCTTGTTCACCGCGAGGCGCAACGCAACCCAACCGCCGGTGATCGAAGCACAGCGGGTGCCGCCGTCGGCTTGGATCACGTCGCAGTCAACGGTGATCTGGCGTTCGCCCAAGGCAACGCGGTCAACGCCTGCGCGAAGCGAGCGCCCGATCAGGCGCTGGATTTCCACGGTGCGACCGCCCTGTTTTCCGGCCGCAGCCTCGCGGCGCATCCGAGAAGAGGTTGAGCGGGGCAGCATGCCGTACTCAGCCGTCACCCAGCCAAGGCCAGACCCTTTGATGAATGGCGGAACCCGAGACTCGAGCGACGCGGTGCACAAAACATGCGTGTCACCCATTTTAATCAAGCAAGAGCCTTCGGCGTGTTTCGTGACATTTGTTTCAATAGAAACCGCGCGCATCTCATCTAGTTTTCTGGCTGAAGGTCGCATGAATAATCCCTTTGTCGTTTCGATTGGGGATACAGGGCCGTGCCCTATAAACGCAAGCCCGATTGACCTTTCTGCGGAAGGCTCTTTAATTGGCGGTGATATGGCAGATGGCAATTCGATATTGGGTGAAATGAACGACCGCTCGCGCGAGGTTTTTCGGCGCGTCGTCGAAGGCTATCTGGAAACCGGTGAGCCTGTTGGGTCGCGGACCTTGTCACGCTACCTGACCGAAAAAGTCAGCGCCGCGACAATTCGCAATGTGATGCAGGATCTCGAGTTGTTGGGGCTGCTGGACAGCCCGCATGTTTCCGCCGGCCGCATCCCGACGCAACAGGGACTTCGCATGTTTGTCGACGGGTTGCTTGAGGTTGGCGATCTGAATGAGACCGACCGGCAGAAGATTGAAGGCACAACGGACAGCAACTCAAGTGATGTTTCTCAGGTTCTCGACCGTGTCGGATCGGCTCTTTCGGGTCTAACCCAAGGGGCGAGTCTTGTTTTGACACCAAAGCATGAAGCCCCGATCAAACATATCGAGTTTGTTTCCTTAGCGATTGATCGTGCCCTTGTGGTGCTGGTGTTTGCAGACGGCCACGTTGAAAACAGGGTCTTTACACCGCCCATTGGTCAAACCGCAGGGGCGATGCGCGAGGCGGCGAATTTCCTGAACCATATGATCGAGGGCAAGACCTTGTCCGATCTGCACCGGATGCTGAAAACCGATATTGCATCGCGTCGCAAAGAGATTGATGTGCTGGCGCATCAAATGGTCGAAGCCGGTCTCGCTGTTTGGGAAAATGAAGACAGCCACCCCGAGCGGCTGATCGTGCGCGGAAGATCGAATCTACTGGGCGGCGAGGGTGACGAGGCCGATCTGGATCGCATTAAATCCCTGTTTGATGACCTTGAGCGCAAACAGGATATCGCCGAATTTCTTGAGCTTGCCGAAGAGGGCGAGGGCGTTCGCATTTTTATTGGCTCTGAGAACAAACTTTTTTCACTTTCGGGTTCCTCTTTGGTCGTAAGTCCTTATATGAACGCTGATCGAAAAATTATTGGCGCCGTTGGGGTCATAGGCCCGACGCGTCTGAATTATGGACGTATTGTGCCGATTGTTGATTACACGGCACAGCTGGTCGGGCGCTTGGTGTCAGACCGGAGCTAGAGGTGAAAAATGGCTGAGCAGAAAGAAAACGACTTTCTCGAGAGTTTAGCAGAAATGGAAGCCGAAGAATTTGGCGACCACGAACCAACCGAAGAAGAATTGGCCTTGGACGAGTTGGACACGCTCCGCGCTGAACGTGACGAATTCAAAGACCGCTTCCTGCGCGCCTTGGCGGATGCGGAAAATTCGCGCAAGCGGTCGGATCGCGATCGCCGCGAGGCCGAGAATTATGGCGGGTCGAAACTGGCCCGCGATATGCTGCCGGTCTACGACAGCTTGGTGCGGGCGGTTGAGGCGATGGGACTTGAGGACGAACAAGCCTCGGATGCTTTGCGCGAAGGCGTTGAGCTGACGCTGAAAGAGCTTCTGAACGTGTTTAAGAAGCACGGCATCCAGCCAATCCAGCCCGAAGTTGGCGAGAAATTCGACCCGCAAGAACATCAGGCGATGTTCGAGGCGCCCGTTCCGGGGACGAAGGCAGGCGAGATTATTCAGGTGTCAGCGACCGGCTTTATGTTGCACGACCGGTTGCTACGTCCGGCGCAAGTTGGGGTGTCGTCAACGCCCGGCTGATCTGTCGGAGTTGAGTATTTGGACAAAGAAAAAGCGAGTGGCGTTGTTCACTAGCAAGCGCGTCAGGTTTGGCGCGCTTTTTCTTTGAGATCATAGAGCGCCTGAAGGGCCTCGCGCGGGGTCATTTCGTCTGGATGGATGCTGTTAAGCGTGTCCTCAACGATCGAATCTTTTTGTACAGGCGGCGGCGCAGAGGGCGGCGTTGCGGCAAACAACGGCAGATCGTCGATGAGCGTTTTTTGTTTCGCCCCACCTTCTCGCTCGCCTTTTTCGAGCGCCTCAAGAACGACCCGCGCGCGGGCGACGACGGCGGGGGGAAGCCCGGCGAGTTGCGCGACTTGAACGCCATAGCTCCGGTCGGCGGCGCCTTTTTTCACCTCGTGCAGGAAAATGACGTCGCCGTCCCATTCTTTGACGGTCACCGTGGCGTTTTCGACGCCGTCCAGCTTACCGGCGAGTGTTGTCATTTCGTGATAATGGGTCGCGAAAAGCGCGCGGGCGCGATTGATGTCGTGTAAATGTTCAAGCGTCGCCCAGGCGATGGACAGCCCGTCGTAGGTGGCTGTTCCGCGTCCGATTTCATCGAGAATGACCAGCGCGTGATCGTCGGCTTGATTGAGGATGGCAGCGGTTTCGACCATTTCGACCATAAAGGTCGAGCGCCCGCGTGCGAGGTCGTCCGATGCGCCGACGCGGCTGAACAACTGGCTAACGAGACCGATTTTCGCTGAGGCGGCGGGGACAAAGCTGCCCATTTGGGCCAGCACAGCGATGAGCGCGTTCTGGCGCAGGAATGTCGATTTACCCGCCATGTTCGGACCGGTCAAAAGCCAGATCGCGGCGGACTGGTCTGCCGTAAGATCGCAATCATTGGCGACAAAGGGCGCACCCTGCGCCTTGAGGGCGTGCTCCACGACCGGGTGACGCCCAGCCCTTATGTCAAGCGCACGCGAGGCGTCCATTTCAGGGCGGCACCAATCCTCGGCGCGGGCAAGGTCGGCAAGGGCGGTCGCCAGATCGAACTCGGATAGCCCGCGCGCGGCATCGCCGAGTTGGGCGTGCTGATCCAGAATTGCATGTCTTAGGCTGGAATAGAGACGCTTTTCGATCTCAATCGCACGCCCACCGGCGTTGAGGATCTTGGTTTCCATTTCAGACAGCGGGACGGTCGTAAAGCGCACCTGGTTGGCGGTGGTTTGGCGGTGCTTGAAGGTATCCGACAGTGGTTCGGACAGCATTTTGTCCGCGTGGGTCGCTGTGACCTCGACGAAATAGCCGAGAACATTGTTGTGCTTGATCTTAAGGCCCGAAATACCCGAGAGCGCCGCGTAATCAGCTTGCATCGCGGCGATGACCGAGCGCCCCTCGTCACGAAGCCTGCGACATTCGTCAAGCTCATCGTCGTAGCCTGTTGCGATGAACCCGCCGTCGCGGGCAAGCAGGGGCGGTTCGGCGATCAAGGCTTGGTCGAGAAGGTCCAACAACGCGTCATGGCCTTTCAGGGACGCGGCGGCATCGGACAGCAAGGTCGGCAGATCGCCAGGCAGGCTGTCGGCGATGATCGCAGCTTGCTCAAGCGTGTTGCGAATGGCCGCCAAATCACGAGGGCCGCCGCGGTCAAGGGAAAGACGCGACAGGGCGCGATCAAGATCAGGAACTTTGCGAAGCGAGGCGCGCAGTTGCTCGGACATTTGACTCTGTTCCAGCCCAAAAGCGACCGCATCAAGGCGGTCGTGGATAACATCGAGGACGCGCGAGGGGCTGGATAACCGGCGCTCAAGCAGCCGTCCGCCGCCAGCAGTGACAGTCCGATCAATCACAGAAATCAAGGAACCGCTGCGCCCACCCGTCATAGATCTGGTCAGCTCAAGGTTTCTGCGGGTCGCGGCATCGATCTGCATTGTGCGAGATTCAGCCTCGCGCACGGGGGGGCGGATAAGGGGCAGTTTCCCCTTTTGCGTGATGTCGAGATACTCGACGATTGCCCCCATGGCGGACAGTTCAGCGCGGGAAAAGGTTCCAAACGCCTCAAGCGTGCCGACATTATAGAGGGTCGTCAGGCGGGTTTCGGCAGCGGTGCTGTCAAAGGCGGCGCGACCGAGAGGGGTGATCGCAGCGCCAGATTCAGAGACTATTTCCGCCAAATCAGCCTCTTTGCTTTCAGATAGGATCACCTCGCGCGGGGCGAGGCGGGCCAGCTCGGGCCCCAGACGAACCGGGGCAATGGGCATCACGCTGATTGAGCCGGTTGAAATATCGACCCAAGCCAACGCGCATTCATCACGAACCTCGGCGAAAGCCGCCAAAAAGTTGTGACGCCGTGCCTCAAGCAGGCTTTCCTCGGTCAATGTGCCGGGTGTCACCAATCGAACCACGTCGCGTTTGACAACGGACTTATACCCACGCTTCTTAGCCTCTTCCGGTTTTTCCAACTGTTCGCACACGGCGACGCGAAAGCCTTTGCGGATCAGCGTCAGCAAATACCCCTCGGCGGCGTGAACCGGAACGCCGCACATGGGGATGTCTTCACCGTCGTGCTTGCCGCGCTTGGTCAGCGCAATGTCGAGGGCCTCGGCTGCGGCGACGGCGTCGTCAAAAAACATTTCGTAAAAGTCGCCCATCCGATAAAACAGAAGCGCCCCTTCATGGGCCGCTTTTATTTCCAGATATTGCGCCATCATCGGCGTTACTTTTGAGTTGTTAGCGCTCACAGACTACCCCCCGGTTGTCAGACGTGACATTAGAGCCGTGAATCCGCAGGTTAAACCATAAAATTCGGCCTTCACGGCACCAAGAGAGACAAAAGATGGCAAAGACAAAATATACCCGCGAAGAGGCGCTTGCTTTTCACCTGGAGCCAACCCCCGGCAAGTGGGAGGTTCAGGCGACGGTTCCAATGACAACCCAGCGCGATTTGTCTTTGGCCTATTCGCCGGGGGTCGCGGTGCCTTGTGTCGACATCGCCGAAAATCCAGAGCTGGCCTATGATTATACCAACAAGGGCAACCTTGTAGCCGTGATCTCAAACGGCACGGCCGTTCTTGGGCTTGGCAATCTGGGTGCGCTGGGCAGTAAGCCGGTGATGGAGGGTAAATCGGTTCTGTTCAAGCGATTTGCCGACGTGAATTCCATCGATATTGAGTTGGACACTGAAGACCCTGATGAGTTCTGCAAAGCCGTCCGCCTGATGGGACCAACGTTTGGTGGCATCAACCTTGAAGACATCAAAGCGCCCGAGTGTTTCATCATCGAGCAACGCTTGAAGGAAGAAATGGATATTCCGGTCTTCCACGACGACCAACACGGGACGGCTGTTATTTGCGCTGCGGGTCTGATTAACGCGCTTCATATTAGCGGTCGCGACATTGCGGATGTTAAGATTGTGTTAAACGGTGCCGGGGCTGCGGGAATTGCCTGTATCGAGTTGCTGAAATCCATGGGTGCAAAACACGAGAATTGCATCGTTTGCGATACCAAAGGCGTGATTTATCAGGGCCGCACCGAGGGCATGAACCAGTGGAAATCGGCCCATGCGGTCGCCACCGATCTGCGTACGCTTGAAGAGGCCATGAAGGGCGCGGATGTGTTTCTTGGTGTTTCGGCCAAGGGGGCGGTGACGCAGGAAATGGTGTCCGATATGGGCGACAACCCAGTGATCTTTGCGATGGCAAATCCAGATCCTGAGATCACACCCGAAGAGGCCCACGAAGTGCGCCCCGACGCGATTGTGGCCACGGGCCGTTCGGACTACCCGAACCAAGTGAACAACGTCCTTGGCTTTCCCTACTTGTTCCGAGGTGCGCTGGATATTCATGCCCGCGCGATCAACGACGAAATGAAGATCGCCTGCGCCGAGGCTTTGGCTGAACTTGCCCGCGAAGACGTGCCAGACGAAGTTGCCATGGCCTATGGTAAAAAGCTGTCATTTGGCCGCGACTACATCATTCCAACACCGTTTGACCCGCGCCTTATTCACCGCATTCCGCCCGCCGTTGCCCGCGCGGGCATGTCAACCGGTGCTGCCCGTCGCCCGATCATCGACATGGAGGCCTATGAGCTTGGCCTCAAATCCCGCATGGACCCGACTGCGAACATCTTGCGCAGCCTGAACGCCCGTGCCCGTGCTGCCCAAGCCCGTATGATCTTTGCCGAAGGCGACGACCCACGCGTTCTGCGCGCAGCCGTGAACTACCAGCGCAGCGGAATGGGTAAGGCCCTTGTTGTTGGCCGCGAAAACGATGTGCGCCAAAAGCTCGAAGCTGCCGGCATGGGCGATGCCTATCGAGAGCTTGAGATTGTGAACGCCGGAAACACGCGCCACTTGGATACTTACAAAGAGTTTCTATATCAGCGCCTTCATCGCAAAGGTTATGACCGGCAGGATGTGCACCGTCTTGCCAGCCGTGACCGTCACGTCTTTTCGTCTCTGATGCTGGCGCATGGGCATGGTGACGCGCTTGTGACGGGTGCGACCCGCAAATCGGCGCATGTTTTGGGATTGATTAACCATGTGTTTGACGCCGACGCAGCGAATGGCGCGGTTGGCATAACAGCGCTCTTGCACAAAGGCCGCGTGGTTCTGATTGGTGACACGCTTGTGCACGAATGGCCCGACGAGGAAGATCTGGCGACAATCGCCGAGCGTGGCGCAGAAGTGGCCCGCGATCTGGGGCTTGAGCCACGTGTGGCCTTCGTCAGCTTCTCGACCTTTGGCTATCCAGTGTCTGAACGGGCAGAAAAGATGCATATCGCCCCCTCAGTTCTTGAGCGCCGCGGAGTCGATTTTGAATACGAGGGCGAGATGGCCGTTGATGTGGCTTTGAACGCTGACGCCATGGCGGCTTATCCATTCTCACGCCTGACGGGTCCGGCAAATGTTCTGGTGGTTCCGGCGCGTCACTCGGCCAGTATTTCGACCAAGCTGATGCAGGAAATGGCCGGCGCGACGGTTATTGGCCCGATTTTGACCGGTGTTGATAAGCCGATTCAGATTTGCTCGACTGTTGCGACGGCCAATGACATTTTGAACATGGCCATTCTGGCGGCTCATAAGGCGCGGTAAAATGACGGTCTATAACCTTGGTTCTATCAACGCGGATGTGTTTTACATGTTGCCGCATTTGGTCGGCCCGGGCGAGACTTTGGCCGCGTCATCATTGTACGAAGGACTCGGCGGCAAGGGCGCGAACATGTCGGTCGCGGTGGCGCGCGCAGGGTCTGTTGTTCACCACATCGGGGCTGTCGGTGCGGATGGGGCGTGGGCGATTGAGCGGCTTGCTGATTACGGGGTTGGCACCAGCTTCATTCAAGCAGTGGACGACAAGACGGGCCATGCGATCATCATGGTGGATGACAATGGTGAGAACGCCATTGTCATTTATTCAGGCGCAAACCTGCGAGTCAGCGACGCGAACATTGCCCAAGCCCTTGGCCAAGCGAGGGCCGGCGACATTTTCATCACGCAAAATGAAACGAACGCTCAGGCCCTGGCGGCAAAATCAGCCAAGGATGCAGGGCTGCGTGTCGCCTATGCGGCCGCGCCCTTTGATGCCAGCGCTGTCATGGCCGTATTGCCCTATCTTGATCTCTTGATCTTAAACCAAATCGAGGCCGAGCAGTTACAAAGCGCAACGGGGATGTCTGCGCATGAGCTTCCGATTGCAGATGTTATCGTCACGCTCGGGTCAAGCGGATGCCTCTGGCACGATAATTCGGCGGGAACAGAGACTAAATTTGCGGCGCAGAAGGTGACCCCGATAGACACGACCGGGGCTGGGGACACATTTACCGGTTTCGTTCTGGCAACCTTGGATCAAGGTAAATCGATGGCCGAGGCGATTGATCTCGGTACAAAGGCGGCGGCGATCATGGTGACGCGCAAGGGGACTGCGGACGTCATTACAACCCTTGCCGAGGTGGAAAACTTCTGATCTTGGCAGCGCCGCAATTTCTGCTAGCGTTTGTCCATGATCGATCATGTCTCTACCCACCAATCCGAAGAAGATGCCCGCAACGAAAGCATCCTCATTTATGTTAATGGCGCGCTGAAGCCCAAGGCCGAGGCGACGGTTAGTGTCTATGACTCAGGTTTTATGCTGGGAGATGGTGTTTGGGAGGGGCTGCGCCTCTATGATGGGTACTGGGCGTTTCTCGATGAACATCTTGATCGGTTGTTCGGTGCGGCCAAGGCAATTGATCTGGATATAGGCATGGATCGCGACGGCGTGAAAGCCGCAATCGAAGCGACGCGGGTGGCCAATGGCATGACAAATGATGCCCACGCCAGATTGATGGTGACCCGTGGCGCGAAGGTTCGGCCGTTTCAGCATCCTTCGCTATCTCAAAGTGGTCCCACCTTTGTTATTATCATGGAGCATTCGCGCCCCAAGATCCCGCGACCGATCCGTTTGGCCACCGTGCCCCAGATTCGCGGTTTGCCAATGACGCAAGACCCCAAGCTGAACTCGCACTCAAAGCTGAACTGCGTTCTGGCCTGTATTGCCGCCGAAAAGGCCGGTGCTGATGAGGGTCTGATGCTGGACATTAACGGGTTCGTAAATACGACAAACGCCTGCAATTTCTTCATCGTCAAAAAGGGCGAGGTGTGGACCAGCACCGGTGACTATTGCATGAACGGCATCACGCGGCAAAAGGTGATCGATGTGTGTCGCGCGGCAGACATTCCGGTGTTTGCGCGAAACTATTCGCTTGTCGATACCTATGACGCAGACGAGGCGTTTTTGACCGGCACTTTTGGGGCGCAAACGCCGGTGAGTGAGATCGACGGCAGGGTGATCGGCGCAGGCGACATGGGTCCGGTGACCAAGCGGATTCGCGATCTCTATAAGAAACTTGTCCAGGCTGAGTGTGCAAAATGAAAATCGCCATGTGGAGTGGACCGCGAAATCTGTCGACCGCGATGATGTATTCGTTTGGCGCACGCGCGGATTGTGCCGTTGTGGATGAGCCGTTCTATGCCGCTTATTTGGAGAAAACCGGCTTCGATCACCCGATGCGCGACGACGTTCTGGCGTCACAAAGTACGGATGTCGAAGCAATCGCAGCAGGTCTTTTAGGCACTAATCCCGCTCAAAAGCAGCACTTCTATCAAAAACACATGACACAGCATATGGTCCCCGGCATCCCTCGTCGGTGGA